>JACQDG010000109.1 GCA_016201185.1 Acidobacteriota bacterium
GCCGCAGCGCCATTTCGATAGCCCAAATCATATTGGTCGGGTCGGCGAGGTTCTTCCCGGCGATGTCAAACGCGGTCCCGTGATCGACCGAGGTGCGGATGATGGGGAGGCCGAGGGTGATGTTGACGGTTTCCTCAAAGGCGAGGAGCTTGGAGGGGATGTGGCCCTGGTCGTGGTACATGGCGACGACCATGTCGAACTCGCCGCGGGCGGCGCGGAGGAAGACCGCGTCGGGAGAAATCGGGCCCTGGACGTGGAAGCCGGCGGCGAGGGCGCGCTCGACGGCGGGGATGATCTCGACGCGGTCCTCCAAACCGAAGAGGCCCTGCTCGCCGCAGTGGGGGTTGAGGCCGGCGACGGCGATGCGGCCGGAGGAGAGGCCGAGGAGCTCGAGGCCGATGGCGGCAAGCTGGATGGTCTGGAAGATGCGGTCGGCGGTGGCGCGGCGGCAGGCCTCGACGAGCGAGACGTGGGTGGAGACGTGGATGACGCGGAGACGGTCGCTCGCGAGCAGCATGCGGACCTGGGGGGAGCCGCAGAGGGAGGCGATGAAGTCGGTGTGGCCGGAAAATTCGATGCCAGCGAGCTGGACGGTGTACTTGTTGATGGGGCCGGTAACGAGGGCGTCGAGGCGGCCGGCCAAGCAATCGGCGACAGCGCGACGGAGGGTCTCGATGGCCATGCGGCCGCAGTCGGCGCTGGGGCGGCCCATAGGAACAGGGGAATCCGGAAGGCCGAGGATGCGGAGGTCTGCGCGGCCCTCAAAACGGCCGGAGGCGACAGCTTTAGCGGCGACCTCAGGGCCGATGCCGGCCGGATCGCCGACGGTGATACCGAGGCGGGGAATCATAGGACAAATTCGAGGGCGCGGAGGATGGCGTCGGGGGCCCCGAAGCCGCCGGCCTTGGTGATCATGACGGCGCCATTATAGCGCCCGCCGAGGATGAGTCCGGCAGGGACGCCGGGGAGCAATTCGCGAAGCAAGGCGATGCCGGAGGCGCCGGCGGCGCGCAGAAATCGAGCGGCGGTCTCGCCGCCGGTGGCAAAGGCGCCAGAGAGGGAGGAGGGATAGGAGTCCGGGTTGATGAGGACGTTGGGAAGCCGGGCATCCCGGAGGAATTGCAGCTGAGCCCGGGAACTGGGATGACTACTACCTATTAGGACAAGCCAAGGGCCGGGCTGGGGGCGGAGGGCCGGGGTCTGGGGAGTGGCGGAAGGGCGGTCGCGGCGGAAGAAATGGAAAGCAAGGCCGGCGGAACCAACGGGGAGTATGGAAGAGCAAAGATCGGCGGCGATGCGGGCCAGGTCATCTTCGGTGGAGGCGTCGCGGACGGTGAACGGACAGTCGATGCGGCGGGCTGGCTGGCCGCCGACGTAGAGCCAGCCATGAAGGACGGTGCGACCTTGGTCGGGAAAAGCGGGGCAGACGAGGGCCTGGGAATAATCCGTACAGAGCAGAAGCTCGTCGACCTCATCGATCCAGGGGCCGCGGAGAGTAGAGTCGATTTTCTTGTAGAGGGCGCGGCCTCGAAGGAGGGCTTCCAGCGAGCGAATGGCGGCACGGGCGGCTGCGGGGGAGGAGTGGCGGGTCTCTGTGGAGACGGCGAGCAAATCGGCGTCGAGGGAAGCGGGCGGCGGAGTCAGTATGGCGGAGGCGGAATAACCTGCGGCGGCGGCGCGGGCGGCGGAATCGCAAGCTCCGGCGAAGTCGTCGGCGAGGATGAGCGGGGTCATTCAAACCAGACGCGGATGGCGATCAGAACGAGGAACACGGCGAAGACCTTGCGAAGCACATTGGTGTCGATGAACTGGACCAGATAGGCGCCGGCGAAGGCGCCCGCGGTAAGACCGATGACCATCCCGATGCCGAGGTGAAGGTTCACCCAGCCGTGACGGTAGTACTCGATAAAAGCGAAAAGGCCGGTGGGAGGCAAAAGGACGGCGAGGGAGGTGCCCTGGGCCGTTTTCTGATCCAAATGCAGCAGCAATACCATGAGAGGGATCATGAGGACCCCGCCGGCAATTCCGAGGAGGCCGCTCAACAGGCCGGCGGCGAGGCCGATGGCGATTCCGATGGGGAGCATGCTTTTACGATAGCAGAGAGAGAACGAGGAGGCGGCGCGGGGTATTCACGGGGATTTTGATATTTTTCGGGATTTGTTTTCAGTTAGATCGCGATGCGGCGCGGCGGCGAAGGAGGGATGGAGTGGTAGGCTGAGATCAGAGAAGAAGCCGCGCAAACGTTGCGCAGCCAGCCCATCAGGCGGGTGGAAGCGGCCCGCCGGGTGGGCTTTTTTTATGGGGCGAAAAAAGGCAGTAGCTCCCGAGGCCGGCCAAGAGGCGGCTCCGGCTGAGAAGAAGAAGAGGGTGAGCGCGAAGGCCCTGATGCAAAAGGCTTACCAGAAGCTGGACGAGAAGCTCGATAAGGGTGAGACCACGGCGATCGACGGTCTGGTGAAGCTGGCGAAGCTGGAGAAGGACCTGGATGGCGAAGAGAAGGGCGCAAAGGAAATCAAGGTCCGATGGGAAGAAAAGCACGAATCATCGAGCGAAGGATAAGGTATGACGCGCTCCCGTCCCAAAAACGTTTCCACGAAAGCACGGCCCGCTTCAAAGGATTTTCGGGTCCGGTGGGGTCGGGGAAAAGTCTGGCACTTTGTCATGAAGCGATCCGGCTCAGTTACGTGGACGCGGAAAGGACGGGGTTGATTGGAGCGCCGACCTATCCGATGCTGCGGGATGCGACGCAGGCGGCATTCTTCGAGATCTGCGGGGAGAACGGGCTGCCCTTCGTGTTCAACAAGGGAACGAACACGGTGACGATGGAGGACACCGGGTCGAAGATCCTGCTGCGGTCGCTCGATGAATATGAACGGGTGAGGGGGACGAACCTGGCGTGGTTCGGGGTGGACGAGATGACCTACACGTCGGAGGAGTCCTGGATGCGGCTAGAGGGGAGGTTGCGGGACCCGAAAGCGGCGAGGCTGTGCGGGTTCGGAGCGTGGACGCCGAAGGGGTTCGACTGGGTGCACCGGCGGTTCCGGGGCGAGCCGGTGGCAGGATACGAGCTGATCGAGGCCCAGCCGTATGAGAACCGGCACCTGCTCGAAAAGGTTCCGGATTTCTACGAGCGGCTGAAGGCCAGCTACGACGAAAGGTTCTTCCAGCAAGAAGCGCTGGGGCAGTACCTGAACCTAACGTCGGGGCGGGTGTATTACGACTTCGACCGGAAGGAGAGCACTGGAAGATATCAGGCAGACCCATCGAGGCCGCTGGCCTGGTCCTGGGACTTCAACCTGAACCCGATGTGTTCGGTGATCTGCCAGGAGCTGGGCGAGGACGTCATGGTAGTGGATGAGATCGTGATCGAGACGTCTTCCACGCCGGAAGTGTGCGAGGAGTTTCTGACGCGGTATGGAAAGCACCGCGGCGGGGTAGAGATTTACGGGGACGCGAGCGGGGGGCACGGGCACACGGTGACGGGCAAGTCGGATTATTACTTGATACGGCAGTTTCTCCGGGGGCACCCGGAGTTGAGAGCGGAGGTTCATGTTTCGAGCGCGAATCCGCCGGTGAGGGACCGGGTGAACGTAACCAATTCCAGAATCCGCAACGCGCAGGGAGAGCGGCACCTGTTCGTCGACAGGCGGTCGAAAGAACTGATGAAGGACTTCGAGCAGGTGTGCTACAAGCCGGGGACGAATCAGATTGACAAGGAGAAAGACAGCCGGCGGAGCCACCTGTCGGACGCGCTGGGCTACTACCTGTGGTGGAAATACCGGCCGCTGGAGAAGGTGGGAGAACGGGGCCGGCGGCTGATGTGAGGACGGGGGAGCCGTGATCGAGCTGCTGAATCGGGAACATGCAGGATACCGGTCCAAGCTGGAGATGTGGCAGCGATACCTGGACTTCTACGTGGGCGGGGAGCAGTTGCGGCGCAACGCGAGCCGGTACCTGGTGCGGCGGCAGAAGGAGCCGAACGATGTGTACCAGGAAAGGCTGCTGCGGGTGTTCTACGAGAATTACCTGGGCTCGATCGTGGACTGGTACGCGGCGACGCTGTTCCGAAACGAACCGATCCTCAGCTTCGAGGGGCCGGCGGAGTTTTACTCGGAGTTCCTGGCGGACGCGGACCTGGAGGGGAGGAGCTTTCTGGAGTTCTGCCGGCGGGCGTTCATCGACGCGCTGGTGTTCCAGCAGAGTTACGCTTTGATCGATTTTCCGAAGGTGACGGGGCAGGCCAAGACGAGGGGGGAAGAGGACGCGCTAGGGAAGTCACGGGCCTATCTGGTGAGCTACTCACCGATGGAACTGATCAACTGGAAGCTGGACCGGCGGGGGAACTTCGATTGGGTGGTGCTGCGGACGGAGTCGACGTACCAGCCGGAGTTCCTGAGCGGGGAAGAGATCGTCGAGCGGCGATGGATGTATTACGACCGTCAGAATTTCCGGGTCTACGCGCAGAACCGGAGCAGCACGCAAAAGGAAGCGGGACAGCCGGAAGCGGCGCTGATGGATGAGGGGCGGCACGGGCTGGCGGAGATGGGGAGAGTCCCGGTAATGAAGCTGGAGCTGACCGAGGGGCTATGGCTAGCCAACAAAGCGGGACTGCTGCAGCAGGAGCACTTCAACAAGTCGAACGGGCTGTCGTGGGCGCTGGACATGGGGCTGTTCGCGATGCCGGTGATCTACTCGGAGCGGGAGTGGCACCAGATTGTCGGGGAGGCGTACTACATCCAGCTCGGGCCGGAGGACAAGTTCAGCTGGACCGAGCCGCAAGGACATGTCTACGGGCTGGCCGCCGAGAACCTGGGAAGGCTGAAGGACGAGATCTACCGGGTGTGCTACGTGATGGTGCAGGCGGCGGGGCGAGAGGCGCGGAACGTGACGCAGTCGGCGGCGAGCAAGCAACGGGACCAGATCGTGACGCAAGAGGTGCTACGGGCTTACGGAGACCTGGTGAAGGATTTCATGCGGCAGACGCTGCGGTTGATCGCAACGGCACGAAAGGACGAGGTGAAGGTGGAGGTCGCGGGGCTCGACCAGTTCGACGTAAAGGACTTCACCGAGGAGCTGGGCAATGCGCAGACGCTGAGCCTGCTGGTGACTGGGTCGAACACGTTCTCGAGGGAGATGCAGAAGCGGCTGGCACTGCGGTATCTCGAAGACAGCAGCCAGGACGTGAAGAACAAGGTGGCGGGGGAGATCGACAACAGGCTGTAGCTAGCAGCCGACAGGTGGGAGGCGAATCCCGACCCGGATGGGTCGGGATTTTTTTTGCGGGGAAGTATGGACCATCAACAGGAAGCAGCGGGGGATGCGGACATCCGGCGGATCGTTGAGGAATCGGTGGAGGAGTACGCGAGACGAGCGGCAGAGGAGAAGGAGCCGGTGTTGAAGACGGAACTGGCGGAGGAACGCCGGAAGCGGGAGCAACTGGAGCGGCGGCTGAACGAACTACTGGAGGAAAACAGCCGGCACCGCAAGCTGTTCGAGCAGACGGACCGGTACGCGGCGATCAAGACGGAGCTGCAACGGTTAGGGGTCCTGAAACCGGACCTGGCGTTCCAGGTGGTGAAGGACCAGGTTTTTCGCGGGGAGGATGGGCAGCTTTACGCGCACGGGGAGCAGGGCGACCTGGGGCTGAGAGAGCACCTGGCGAAGTTTGTGTCGGAGAACCCGGAGTTTCTGCCGGCGCGGATCGCGGGGGGCTCGGGGGCCAGCGGTGGCCGGCGGCCAGAGACGGAAGGGAGTGGAATGGACTTGAGCCGGATCCGGCCGGGGATGAGCGAGGAGGAGAAGAGGAGGGTCCGGCGAGAGATCGCGCGGGTCGCCGGGAAGGAAGTTTTGGATTGGCTGTAGTGAATCAACGCGGGCCGGCGTTTGCATCGGCCCAAAACAAAGGAGCAAACAAGGATGGCAGCAATAACGTCAGCAAACGTCGCGCAAGCGATAGTCAAACTGGTGGCGGCAGAGGCGTTGCCGGCGCTGGTGGGGAACCTCATCATGGGGAACCTGGTGAACCGAAACTACGAACCAGTCTTGGGGCAGGCGGGCGACACGGTGAACGTACCGATTGCGCCGACGCTGGTGGCGAACAACATCGCGGAGGGAGGCACGGTGACTACGCAGAACCCGAGCCTGGGGAACGCGCAGATCGTGCTGAACACGCACGTGGAGGCCACGTTCCTGATCCCGGACGTGACCAAGTCCCTGGCGGTGCCGGATCTGCTGCTGACCTACATGCAGCCGGCGGTGGTGGCGATCGGGGAGAAGATCGAGCGTACGCCGGGGACGCCGCTGACCGAGGCGGTGATCGACGCAGCGGAGACGGCGCTGTTCACGGCGAAAGTGCCGTCGAGCCAGCAGAAGTACCTAGTGGTGAGCGCTGAGGCGTACTCGGCGCTGCGGCAGATCGCGCGGTTCAGCGAGTGGAACACGGCCGGGGAGGCGGGGGTGAATGCGCTGATCCAGGGCACGGTGGGGAAGGTCAAGGACTTCTACATCTTCCGGTCGCAGTACGTGGCGCAGACGGGGTCGAACCCGGTGACCACGCACAACCTGGGGTTCGCGCGGGACGCCATCGGGCTGGTGATCCGGCGGCTGCCGCAACCGCTGCCGGGGACGGGGGCCATCGCCGAATACGCGGAGCTGGGGAACTTCGGCATGCGGGTGGTGATGAGCTACCAGCCGAGCACGCTGGCGCAGCAGTTCACGGTGGACGTGCTGTACGGGACGGCCGCTCTGCGAAACAACTTCGGCGTGCAGATGAACTCGTAAGCAAAGGGCAGCCAGGCGTCAGCCATCCGCTTGCAGCGACGGCAGTCGAAGGGGGCGGCCCGCTGCGGGCAGATGGCTGACGGGCGACTGCCGATCGGCGGACATCCTTATGGACTTGAGAAGCTACTACCGCAAGCTGCGGGAGACCGAGAAGAAAATCAGCGAAGAGTTCGTGGTGGTGAAGAGCCTGGTTACCCCGGAGGGAGGGATCGCCGGCCGGCTGACCGAGGTGAGGCGGGAACTGGCGGCGAAAATGCTGGTGGACGGTCTGGGAGAACTGGCAGGGAAGGAAGAGGCCGAGGCGTTCCGGAAGAAAGCGGCGGAAGAGCAGAAGGAAGAGGAGCAGAAACGCGCGTCGACCAAGATCCAGTTCACCGTGCTGACAGAGGCGGAACTGCGGGCGCTGTTTATCGTTTCTGGCGTCAGGCTGGAGCGGCTGGAAGGCGGCAACGGCGCCGCCGCGCTGCTGACCGCGCAGGTTACCAAAGCGGAGGGCGCCAAGTGCCCGCGC
>JACQDG010000086.1 GCA_016201185.1 Acidobacteriota bacterium
CAGAGTGATGGCGCCAGGGGTGTGGCCTGGGGTGGGCAGGACAAAAATTTCGCGATTGTTCCAGCGGAAGTTATCGTAGTCCCGCAGCAGGCCGGCGACGGGGATGTCCTCGGTAATGGTGTAGAAATCGTTGCGCACGTAATACAGCTCGAAGATGCGGCGGTTGCGCCAGAAATTCTCGGCGTCGGCAAACAGGTGCCGCTCGTGGGCCGGGACGGCAATGGGTATGTTGCGCTCCACCGCAAGCTGGTCGCCCTGGCACTGGTCCCGGTGATGGTGGGTGTGGAGAACCCAATCGACGCGCGTGACCCCGAGCTGCGGCAGATAGTCGAGGATCTTGCCCGAGCCGAAGTCGATGAGCACGGCCCGGCTGCCGTCGCGCAGCAAATAGACGTTGCAGGTGTCCTCCAGGCGATAGAGGTTGTCCGAGATTTTCTCCACCTGGGAGGCGGGCGAAAAGGCAGCGCGGCGGGCCGGCCGGCGGGAGGAGGTTTGAGCCTCGGAGGCAGGCGCAGCAGCCACCGCTCCGGCAGTTTTCAAAAACCCGCGACGGGAAAGGTGATTCGGTCTTGGCATGGCGGTCCCTCCGAAATCCGGAGCTTATCTTATCCAGAACCGCGCGGGGCGGCAAGTTCGAGCTACAATAGACCAATATGAACGTGGAGAGAACCGTCGAGTTCATCCTTGACCAGCAAGCCAAGATGGTCGGGCACCAGCAAAAGTTCCAGCTTCAGTTGGACGGGCTCCGTAAGATCGTGCTTAGTGGCATGAAAATGGTGGTCAAGATCGCCGAAGCCCAAAAGAAAACCGAAGTTAGGCTGGCCCGCCTTGAGGAGCGACAGGCGCGTACCGATGAGCGGCTCGCTCTTACCGATGAGCGGGTCGCTCTGACCGACGAGCGGCTAGCGCTTACCGATGAGCGGCTCGCCCGTACTGAGAAAAACATTGAGCGTTTGCTCAACGCTCTATTACGCCAGCGCGGCGACGGCCGGGGCCGCTAAGTCGGACACGCAACCTTCCCTTGTACAATAAGAACGAGGAGATCTCATGACCTCGACCAGACGCCAGTTCCTTCAGACCGCTACCACAGCGGGCGTAGCCGCGCGCTCTCTGGCTGCCCAGGAAGAGAAAAAAGTTTCGCCCAACGACCGGATTCAAATCGCCGCCATAGGAATCGGCGGCATGGGTTTTGGCGACATGGAATCGGCTCTCGCAGTCCCTGGTGTGGAGCTGGTGGCTGTTTGCGATGTGTACCAGGGGCGCTTGACGCGGGCCAAAGAAGTGCATGGAAACCAATTGCTCACCACCCGCGACTATCGCGAAGTGCTGGCCCGCAAGGACATCGACGCCGTGATCGTCGCGACGCCCGATCACTGGCACTCCCGCATCTCCATCGACGCCATGAACGCCGGTAAGGACGTCTACTGCGAAAAGCCCATGACGCAGACGATCGAGCAGGGCCGGGCCGTCGTCGAGGCGCAGCGGAAGACGGGCCGGATCATCCAGGCCGGCAGCCAGCGGGTCAGCTCCATCGTTTACCAGAAAGCGCAAGACCTGCTGAAGGCCGGCGCCATCGGCGAGCTGAACATGGTGGAGGCGTGGTGGGACCGCAACTCCGCGCAGGGCGCCTGGCAGTACTCCATCCCGCCCGACGCCACGCCGGAAAACATCGACTGGGACCGCTTTCTGGGCCAGGCGCCGAAGCGGCCGTTCGAGCCCATCCGGCTCTTCCGCTGGCGCAATTACCGCGACTACGGCACGGGCGTGGCGGGTGATTTGTTCGTACATCTTTTCTCCGGGATGCATTTCGTGACGGGAGCGCTCGGGCCGAGCCGGCTGTTCGCCACCGGCGGCCTGCGGTTCTGGAAGGACGGCCGCGACGTGCCCGACGTGATGCTGGGCCTCTACGACTATCCGGCCACGGACCGCCACCCGGCGTTCAACCTGGCGCTGCGGGTGAATTTTGTCGATTGCGCGGGGGAAAGCTCCGGCTTTCGGTTTGTGGGCAACGAAGGCATCATGACGATCGGCAACGGCGTGACGATCACCAAGCAGCCGCGCGAAACCGCGCCCGGCTACAACATCGAGACGTTCCCCAAGGCTGTGCAGGAAGAGTTTCTCGGGGAATACCGCAAGAAATACCCGCCCATCCAGCCCACCGCCGATGGCATGCGGCCGCTGGGCGAGGAGAAATTCCTGCCGCCGCGCGGCTACAACGACCACGGGGATCATCACCGCAACTTTTTTGCGGCGGTGCGGAGCCGCAAGCCGGTAGTGGAGGACGCGGTGTTCGGCCTCCGTGCCGCCGGGCCGGCGTTGCTGTCCAACATCAGCTATTTTGAGCAGCGCGTCTGCACGTGGGACCCGAACACGATCTGACCATACCAGACTGGCCGCGAATGGCCGCGAATGAACGCGAATCAACGCGAATGAAAACAAGAGTGTTATTTGCGTTCATTTGCGTTTATTCGCGGCTGACTCTAGCCCAGACGCCCTGCCGCTCCAATCCGGTCTATCAGCCCTGTGACATCGAGTTCGAGCTGACCGAGCAGGAAGCAGCGCAGCACCCGAACCCTTACTTGAGCGTGGAGCTGCGCGCCGAATTCCGGGCGCCCAAGGGCGACACCTACCGCATGCCCGGATTCTGGGACGGCGGGCGAAAGTTCAAGGTCCGTTTCTCGACGCTGGTCGAAGGCGAATGGGCCTTTCGCGTTTCCTCCAACATCGAGCGCTTCACCGGCAAGATCGGGACCTTCACCGCCACGGCCGCCGCCACGCCGGGGTTTGTGATTCCGTTCAACGTCCACCACTTCCGCTATTCCCGCCCCGATACGGCCCACCTGTGGATGGGCGATACCTGCTACCGGTTCGCCACCATTCCGGTGGAGACTTTCCGAGGCCTTATCGACCTGCGCGCCGCGCAGAAGTTCAACCATCTGCGGGGCTTGGTGCTGGGCGAGGCGGCCAACGCCGCCCGGGTCTTTTCCAGCCCTGACCGTATCGTGCCGGAATACTTTCAGAACGTGGACGAGCGGATCCGTTACATGAACCAGAAGGGGATCACCTGCGACCTGATCCTGGGCGGCGAGCACGCGCAACTCGAAAAACTGCTGCCCAACTGGAAGCAGAGAGAGCACTACGTTCGCTACCTGGTGGCGCGTTACGCGGCCATGAACATCACCTGGCAGGGATTGCAGGAATATGAGGATTATGAAAATGGTCCGGCGCTGTTGAAAGAGATCGGCGATCTGCTCAAGCAGCTCGACCCTTACCGGCGTCCGCGCTCGACCGGCGCCCGGGCCACTTCCGCGCCGCTGGCGGGCGGCGGGTGGATGAACTACATCGTCCACCAGTCCTCGAACCCCAGTTTGTTCACCATTGAGTATCAGCTCTACCCTACGCCTTTCGTGAATGCCGAGGTGGGTTGCGAAGACAGCGGGGCGGGGCGCTCCCTGCCCGAGCACGTGGATACCGACACGTTCCGCAAGCGCATGTGGAACGCGGCCATCAACGGCCAGCACGTCACTTTCTGCAACACCGGCACTTACGGGGCAGCAACGGCCGGCGTCGATTTGAAGTTCGCCGATTCCCCCGGCGCCCAGCAGGCGGGCCATCTCTACGACTTTTTCGCCCAGACCCGCTACTGGGACTTGGAGCCGTACTTCCGCGTCGAGGGCGCGCGGGCCCTGGCGCTGGAGGAGGTCGAGTACATCGTCTACCTGGAAAAGCCCGCGCCGGTGGAGATCCTCCTTCACAAGGCCGGCTACGACGTGAGCTGGTTCAACCCTATAACCGGCGCGTGGGTGGAGGAGGGCAATTTCAAAGGCGAGCGATACACCGTCGGCAACCTCCCCGACCCATCCCATGACTGGATCCTTTACATCCGCCGCGAGGGCAAAAAGCAGGGCATGAACCGGTCTTACAAGCTTGAATCCCGCACGCCGGTGACGCAGACCGTGGAGACAAGCAAGGGCGAGACGCCGTTCGAGATCCAGTTGCCGGCCGAGGCGGAGCTGTCCGCGGGCAAGCCGCTGGAGTTCAACGCCACACTGAAGAAGGCCAATCGCGCCACGCGCAACATGACCTGGTTGTGGACCGGCGAGGCGCCCGCGAGCGGCCTCGGCTACCGGGTGCTGGGATCGAGCCAGTTCGGCGAGTTCGTCATTCCTCCCGACATCACCCGCGAATACCCCACGGCGCTGAGCCTCCGGGTGGTGGGCCTGGACGGCAACGGCAAGATCTACGCCGCCGACCGGGTCTATACGCTCAAAAAGTGATGCAGACGGCATGATGCAACTTCGGGAAGCAAGCCGCGAAATGTGGGGATTCAGATGGGCGGTAGCACTATGGCGGGATCTGCGGTACGGCCTCCGCATGCTGCGCCGCAGCCCTGTTTTCACGGTCGTTGCTGTTTTGTCCCTGGCGCTGGGGATCGGCGCCAACACGGCCATTTTTTCTTTGCTGGACCAGGTCCTGTTCCGCCTGTTGCCGGTTCGTGAGCCGGATCTTCTGGTGGTTTTTCACGTGGAGGGCGAAAGCGCCCCGGGCTGGAGCCTCAGCGACAACTCTCAGACCGTTTTCTCCTACCCGATGTACAAGGACCTGCGCGACCGGAGCGCCGTTTTCGGCGGGGTGATCGCACGGTCGAGCGCGCCGGTCAGCGTTTCTTACGAAGGCCAGACGGAGCGGGCCAGCGCGGAGCTTGTCTCCGGCAACTTTTTCGGGGAGCTGGGCGTGCAGGCGGCCTTGGGGCGCACCTTAGCGCCGGAGGATGACGAAGCGCCGGGCGCTCATCCGGTGGTTGTGCTCAGCTACGGCTACTGGACGCGGCGGTTCGGCGGGAGTGCGGCGATTCTGAACACGAAAGTGAATCTGAACGGCCACCCGATGATTGTCCTGGGAGTGGCCGCGCCCGGATTCCGCAGCCTGATCAGCGGGCAGGCGCCGGACGTGCTGGTTCCCATTGCCATGAAGCGCGAGATCACGCCCACCTGGGACGGGCTTGACGATCGGCGTATCCGCTGGCTGAATATTTTTGGCCGGCTGAAACCTGGTGTTTCGAGGCCGCAGGCCGAGGCGGGGGTGCAAACCGCATATCGGCCAATCCTGGAGGACGAGCTGGGCCAACTGGGCCGCCTGCGGACGAAGCGGGCGGAAGAGCAGTTCCTGGCCCAGAGGCTGGAGCTGCGCGCGGCCTCGCAGGGCATCAACCAGCTTCGGCTCGAGTGGCAGGCGCCGCTCGTGGCGCTGATGGCCATTGTCGGGCTGGTGCTGCTGATCGCCTGCGGCAATGTCGCCAACCTGCTCCTGGCCCGGGCCGTCGGACGGCAGAGGGAAACCGCCATCCGGCTGGCGCTCGGTGCGGGCCGCGCGACGATTGTGCGGCAGCTTCTGGTAGAGAGCCTGGTGGTAGCCCTGGCCGGCGGCCTGGTGGGTTTGCTCGTCGCCGGCTGGACCACAGGGGCTTTGCTGGGCTTCTTGCCCGCGGGTGAAGCAGGGCACTGGCTTTCATCGCAGCTCGACTTGCGCGTGCTGGCCTTTACCCTGCTTCTGTCGGTGGCGACCGGTTTGCTGTTTGGGCTCGCGCCGGCGATCCAGGCGACCCGCGCTGATGTGGCCCCGGCGCTCAAAGGCCAGCCCGGTAGCTTTGCTTCCGCAAGCGGCCCGGCCCGGCTCCGTCGGACGTTGGTTGTGGCGCAGATTGCCCTGTCTCTGATATTGGTAGTAGGTTCTGGACTCTTTGCCCGCAGCCTGTACAACCTCCGGCACGTGAATCCCGGCTTCCGCGCGGAGCAGCTCATGACTTTCGCCGTGGACCCGAGGCTGAACGGTTACGACGCCGCGCACGGCTACGTCTTCTACCGCGAGCTCCAGGAGCGGCTGGCCGCTTTGCCCGGCGTGCGCGCGGCGGGCGCGGCTAATCCCGGCCCGCTGACCAACAACGACCGCGGCGGGAACCTCACCGTAGAGGGCTACCAGCCCAAGGAGGGCGAGGAGCCGGACAGCAAGCTGAGCGGCGTGGGTCCTGGTTATTTTCAGGCCCTGGGAATGCCCGTTCTCGTCGGCCGCGAATTCACAGAGCGCGACCTCGCCGGCCCTAAAGTGGTCGTGGTGAATGAGGCTTTTGCCAAGCAATACTTCGGCGCCCAGAACCCGCTCGGAAGGCGCTTGGCCTTCGGATCGGCGAACCGGATCACGCTCGACCGGGAGATCGTCGGTGTGGTTGGGAACCACAAGCACGACAACCTGCGTGAGGCTGCCAGGCGGTTCGTATTCTTCCCTTACACTCAGGACGAGCGGCTCGACCGCCTGAGCTTCTACGTTCGCGCCGAGCGCAGTGCAAGCGAGCTGGGGCCGGAAATCCGGCGCATCGTGCGGGAGATGGATGCGAATTTGCCGGTGTTTGACATGAAGTCTATGCAGGTACGGGTGGAAGAATCCATTTACGCGGACCGGCTCATTGCCGTGCTGGCCGGAGCGTTCGGTTTGCTCGCCACGCTGCTGGCGGCAATGGGCTTGTATGGGGTGGTCGCTTATATGGTGGCGCGACGGACGGCCGAGATCGGCATCCGCATGGCGCTGGGCGCGATGCCAGGCGACGTCCTGTGGCTGGTGATGAAGGACGTGGCGCGGCTGGCGCTGGGCGGAATTGCCATCGGCCTGCCAACGGCGCTGGCGCTTGGCCGGCTGGTGGAATCCCAGTTGTTCGGGCTGAAAGCCCATGACCCGCTGATCTTCACCGGCGCGGCGTGCTTGTTGGCCCTGGTTGCAATGCTGTCCGGATACATCCCCGGCCGGCGCGCCGCGCGGATCGATCCGATGAACGCGTTGCGGTATGAATAGCGCGGCCTACGCGCCGCACTGCACTCCCAGCTCTCCCTCCATAGTGAAGGACGGTTTCCAGCGGTTGCGGAACAGGTCTGCCTGCTGGGAAAGGGCGGTGACCAGCAGAGGCATGGCGATGGTGGAATCGCAGTGGCAATTGACCATCTGGGCGTCGGTGGCGATCTTGCCCCAGCTCTGCGCCTCTTCGAAGGTGCAGCCGGAAAGGCCGCCCCAGTGCGGGGCATCGGTCACCACCTGGATGGCGTACTTGTGGCCCTGCTTGCCGGTGTTCATGATGATGGCCACAACCTCCGTCTGCTGCACAAAGTTCTTGGGCGTGCCACCGCCGAAGTAGATGACGCCGGTTTCGGGCGATTCGGCCACGATTCGCGTGATTTCGAGCACGTCGCCCACCACGTCGAACACCAACCGGTTGGCGCCGCGAAAACGGTTTTCGGCGATTCCAATGCCGATGGAGCTGTCGCCGACGGCCGGACAGAAAAGGGGTACGCCGGCCTTGGCGGCGGAGGTGAGAATTCCGTCTTCTTTGGCCCTCTTGGCCAGCTCGCAGCCGAGCAGGTAGAGAAATTCGCGCGTGGTGTAAGGCCGGGCCTGGTCGAGCAAGGCGGCGAAATCGCCGATCCAGCAGTCGTGCTCCCGGAAGCGCGCCTCGTCAGCCAGCACGTCGTACATGCGGTCGACCAGGTCCTCGGCCAGGGCCACGTCATCGGTGGCAGGCGAGCCCTGGTAGTGGAAGTAGCCCAGGGTCTCGTGAAGGTCGTGGAAGAAGTTGGCGCCGGTGGAGACCAGGCAATCGATCAGCCGGTTTTGAATCATGTAAACCACCAGCCTCCGCATTCCTGCGGGCACCATGGCGCCGGACATTCCCATCAGAATCGTGCAGCGATCCGCCAGCATCTGCTTCCATACCCGGAAGGCCGCGCCCAATTGGCGGCCCTGAAAGGCGGTGCCCTCCATCCCTTCGAGGACGGCGGCGGCCGACGGGTCCGCGCCGATTGAAAAAGGCCGGGTGGGGCGGGAAAGCAAATCCTCCTTGCTTGGCTGGTGATGCTTGTGTTCCGGCATTCTCTAGGGCTGTTACTCGAAAATCAAGATAGCGGCGGCAATGACGGTGGTCCACATGCCGCGCTTGTCGCCGATGGCCGACTGGGTCACGTTCATGGTGCGGACAATCTTGTTGGAGATGCGGTAGATCTCCTTCTTTTCGTCCCAGCTCCGGTCAGGGTCGAACTCGACGTTCAAAGTGGTGGCCAGCATCTCGGCGGCGAGTTCCTCGGCGTATTCGCCGGCGGTTTCCTCGGTTTCGCCGAAGGAATGGTGCTCGGAAAGATAGCCGTACATGGATTTGTCAGTGGGGAGCGCCAGGCCGATGCCAGCGGCGATCAGGCGGTGCGGCTCTCGGGTGCCGTTCTCGCTCATCACGGCAAAGGCGACCTGGCCGGGCTCGAGGTACTTCTGGCCCTCCTTGCGCGAAATCAGCTTGCACCGCGGCGGGAAAATGCTCGAGACGCGCACCAGATTGGTGGCGGCGATCCCGGCGTCCCGCAGCGCCAGCTCAAAGCTGGTGAGTCGCTCCTTGTGCTTGCCGACGCCCTTGGTGAGAAAGATTTTCTTGGCTAGCAACATCTCCTCCGGCCTGCCCCTCCTGGCTCATGGTTGCCCGCTTGGAAACTGAGAATTTTCCACCGTAACAGAAAACGGCGGGGATGGCAAAAAGTTTCCGGCAAGGGCCGGGCGGGCAAGGAGCGAAGGCCCGGCGCCGGGGTCAAAGCAAGGAGCGTTTGTAGTACATTAGATGCGCGGGAATGAACCTACTGGAAACATACCTGCGGGAGCTCGAACAGATTCGCTCTTCCGGCGCTGCTGTCGAGGAGACATCCTACTATGGGGCGTTGTCGAACCTCCTGAACGAGGTCGGCAAGACCCTGAAGCCCAGGATTCACTGCATCATCAATATCCAAAACCGGGGAGCGGGGCTACCTGACGGGGGATTTTTTACCGCCGACCAATTTCAGAAGGCGCCTGAGGGCGGGCTGCTCCGGGGTCAGGTTCCGGGGCGCGGAGTTCTGGAGGTGAAGGGAACGAGCGCCGAAGCCTTGCTGGTCGCCGCGGGCGAACAAGTGTCCCGGTACTTGCACCGATACGGCCAGGTACTTGTCACCAACTACCGCGACTTTGTCTTGGTTGGCCGGGACGCGGAAGGCAATGCCGTCAAGCTGGAAGCCTATCGCCTGGCAGCCGGTGAGGCCGCTTTCTGGAGCGCGACGGCTCACCCGCGAAGGACCGCCGAAACGCACGGCGAGCGCTTCACGGAGTACTTGAAGCGAGTGCTGGTCCAGGGGGCCCCGCTGGAGGCGCCGGAAGATGTTGCCTGGTTTCTGGCCTCTTACGCGCGAGAAGCCAGGGCGCGGGTTGAACGAGCCGATCTCCCAGGCCTGGCCGCTGTTCGCAGCGCTTTGGAGGAAGCGCTGGGGCTCAAGTTCGAGGGCAGCAAGGGAGAGCATTTCTTCCGTTCCACTCTGGTGCAGACGCTGTTCTACGGTGTTTTCTCGGCCTGGGTGCTTTGGAGCAAGCAGCATCCGCCCACAGACCGTAAGGCCCGCTTTAATTGGCACGAAGCGGCCTGGTCGCTGCATGTGCCGATGATCAAAGCCTTGTATGAGCAAGTTGCTACGCCGTCGAAGCTTGGCGCGCTGGATCTGGTGGAGGTGCTGGACTGGACCGCGGTCGCTCTGAACCGTGTCGAGCGTGCCGCCTTTTTCAGCAAATTTGAGGAAGGCCAGGCTGTTCAATACTTTTACCAGCCGTTCCTCGAAGCCTTCGACCCCGTGCTCCGGAAAGAGCTGGGCGTGTGGTACACGCCGACCGAAATCGTGCGATACATGGTCGCCCGCGTCGATACCGTGCTGCGCGAGGAGTTGGAACTGCCGGACGGCTTGGCCGATCCGCGGGTCTATGTTCTGGACCCTTGCTGCGGCACGGGCGCCTACCTCGTCGAGGTCTTGAAACGCATCGCCCGAACTTTCGAGGACAAGGGAGCGGATGCGTTGATGAGCGACGACGTGAAGCGCGCCGCCATGGAGCGCGTCTTCGGCTTTGAGATTCTGCCCGCGCCGTTTGTCGTGGCTCACCTGCAACTGGGCCTGCTGTTGCAGAATCTCGGCGCGCCTTTGTCCTCTGACCGGCGCGAGCGGGTGGGCGTATATCTCACCAACGCGCTGACCGGGTGGGAGCCTCCCAAAGGCCCCAAACAGAGATTCGTTTTTCCGGAATTGGAAGAGGAGCGGGAAGCGGCCGATGAGGTGAAGCGCGAGAAGCCGATTCTGGTAATCCTCGGCAATCCGCCCTACAACGCGTTCGCCGGCGTCAGCCCACAGGAAGAGCGGGGCCTGGTGGAGCCTTACAAGCAAGGCCTGATTGCCGAGTGGGGGATCAAGAAGTTCAACCTGGACGACCTCTACGTGCGGTTCTTCCGCCTGGCGGAACGGCGGATTGCGGAGATGACCGGCAAAGGAGTGGTGTGCTACATCTCAAACTTTTCATATCTGGGCGATCCGTCCTTCGTAGTCTTGCGGCAACGGTTCCTGGGGGAGTTTGATGCAATGTGGTTTGATTGCATGAACGGGGACAGCCGGGAGACGGGGAAGCTCACGCCGGACGGCAAGCCAGATCCCAGTGTTTTCTCAACAGAGTACAACCGGGAGGGCATCAGGGTCGGCACAGCCATCGCAGTGATGTTGAGCCGTTCCCAGGCCTCCAAGCGGGGGAGGGTACGGTTTCGCCAGTTTTGGGGAGTTACCAAGCGCGCGGATCTTCTCGAGAGCCTCCAGGCGAAAAACTTCGATGGTCAGTATGAGCGCGCGAAGCCGGACAAAGAGAATCGGTTCTCGTTTCGGCCCTCGGTGGTGGCTGCCGAGTACCAAAAATGGCCCCGGGTCGTGGATCTCTGCGCCATTCCACCGAGCAACGGATTGATGGAGAAACGCGGCGGCGCATTGATCGACATAGACCGGGAAAAGCTGGAGAAACGGATGCGCGCCTACTTCGACCCGAAATTCGACTGGGGGGAGTACAGGGCCCTGGGGCACGGTCTCACAGAGCCGCAAGCGCGATTTGATCCGAAGGCTGCGCGCAAAAAGGCGATCTCCGCTGAGAAGTTCTCCCCGGCGCGATTGGTTCGGTATGCGGTGCGTCCATTCGATGTGCGCTGGTGCTATTACACGGCAGTACGACCCATATGGAACGAGCCGCGTCCTTCGCTTTGGGGGCAATGCTGGGAAGGGAATCAGTTTTTTATGACTCGCCCGACGGGGGTTGCCTCACCCGAAGGGGTTCCTGTCTTTTTCACCTGTCTATTGGGCGACAATGACTTTCTCCGCGGTCATGCATACTACTTTCCGCTTCAGCTCAAGAACCAAGCCCGGTTGGAAAAGCAGCAGGTAGCAACTCTGTTTGACGTCTTGGGTGAACAGCCGGAGCTCGACACTCCCATCGCGAACCTCTCCAAGACCGCGCGGAAATATCTCGGAAAGCTCAAACTGAAGGGGCTTGACGCCAATCCACAAACCGCAGGCCTCATTTGGATGCACGCGCTGGCCATGGGATACTCTCCCGCTTACCTGCGAGAGAACGCAGGCGGAATTCGTCAGGACTGGCCGCGAGTGCCTTTGCCGAATTCGGCGCAGGCGCTCCTTGCTTCTGCCAGGCTGGGCCGCGAGTTGGCCGCACTGCTCGACTCGGAAGCTGTGGTCCCAGGCGTGACATCGGGGACTTTACGCGCGGAACTGAGGGTGGTCGCTGCTATTTCCCGCACAGATGGGGGAGCGCTAAGTCCTGAAGCCGGCGATCTGGCCGTCACCGCAGGCTGGGGACATTCAGGGAAAGGAGAGGCCACGATGCCTGGCAAGGGCAAGATTATTGCCCGCGACTATACGCCGGACGAAGTAGAGGCTATCGAAAGAGGTACACAGCTCCAAGGTCTGACCGCAAATGAAGCTCTCGCCCGCCTCGGCCAGAGCACTAACGATATTTATCTGAACGATGTCGCCTACTGGAAAAATGTTCCGGCCAACGTGTGGGAGTACACGATTGGGGGCTATCAGGTCATCAAAAAGTGGCTTTCCTATCGCGAGGCCAGCCTGTTGGGCCGTAGCCTCACAAAAGATGAGGTCCGTGACGTCACGAACATGGCCCGGCGTATTGCCACGCTATTGCTGCTGGAACCATCCCTGGATGCGAACTACAGGTCGTCCAAAGAATCGGCGTATTCTTGGTCGCAATGAAGCTCTGACAACCGGCCCGGACCCGAGCAAAAAACTTCCCTTTGAGCCTCAGACGCCGGCGACTTCGCGGAGCCCGGCGTGCGACGGGGAAGCGGCTTGGCGGGCGACGGCTTCGGCCCGCGCCGGCTTCCGGCGCGCGCTTCCGGAAGCGGCCTTCAGCAGGCGGGTGATCCGCTTTTTCAAATCCAGAAAAATGTCATCGGGGGAGCGCGAAGCGTCCACGATCTGGAAGTCGTAGCGCTTGGCCATGGAATCCAGAACGCGGATCACGCGCTTCTGGTAGCGGACGAAGCTCTCGTACAGGTCTTTGCCGAGCCGCACGTCCATGCCGGATTCCCAGTAGTCGAAGCCGCCGCGCTCGTAGACCACGCGGGGCAGCAGGTCCTGGACGTCGGCCCGCAGATAGTAAATGGCGTGGGGGCGAAGGGCGAAATCGAAGACCTGGCGGATCCAGGCCGGGTCGCTGCCGCGGGCGCTGGCGCGGGCGATGGAGGAATAGATGTAGCGGTCGGTGAGCACCACGAAACCGGCGCGCAGGGCGGGGATGATCTCGTTTTCCAGCCGGTCGGCGAAATCGGTGGCGTAGAACATGCTCAGGGTGAGCGGGCCCAGGGTGTTGCCCTGCTTGGCCTGCTTGATGGTCTTGCCCACCAGGGCCGAGCGGGCCATTCCTGTGTCCATCACCGCATGGCCGCCGTGCTCGAGCCAGGTGCGCAGCAGGCCGACCTGGGTCGAACGGCCTACGCCGTCGGGGCCTTCGACCACGATCAGCTTGCCGATCAGCGAGCCGGTATCAATGCCGGGCAGACCGTCACCGTAGAAGGTGAGCGGCGCTTGGTTGACCATTAAGGGGACCTCTCCAGGGCGACTTCAACAGCCCGTTGGGATGACTTAAATCCAGCTTCTCTTCCACGATGGCGCGAATCTGCGTTTGCTGCTCCTCGATCGAAAGCGTGGCGTCGATCACCTGGAAATTGAACTCGCCAATCATCGCCTCGTATTCCTCGATGATCCGCCCTTGAAAGATGCGGAAGCTTTCCTCGACATCGCGGCTCAGGCGCAGGTCCATGCCAGCCTCGTAGTATTTCAGCGCGTCGCGCCCGCCCAGGATGCGGCCCAGGGCGACGTCCAGCGAAACGCGGAAATAAAAGGCGATGGCCGGCCGGATGGCGAAGCGGTACAGGTTGCGGACCCAGCGCCGGCTTACCCCGCGCGCCGTGTCGCGGGCGAAGGCGGTGAAAGCATAGCGGTCGGCGCAGACGATCGAACCGGCCCGCAGGGGCGGGAGAATTTGCCGCTCGATGCGGTCGGCGAAGTCGGTAGCGTGTATCAGGCTGAAAGTGGTGGGCGTGAACATGTCTTTCTTCTTGCCGCGCCGCGTGGTCTCCCGCACCAGCGGGGAGGAGTTCCACTCGCTGAATAGCACGCCGAAGCCGCGCGACCGCAGCCAATGGCTCAGCAGCGACATCTGGGTCGACTTGCCCGAGCCGTCGATGCCTTCTACCACGATGAGCTTGCCGGGGAATTTCCGATTCGAGAAAACTCGCATAAAAGCAATGGAAAAATGCGTGTTGAGAAATTATACCGCATCTGCGAGGTGTTCGGGCTCTCGCCGCAGAGGAGAGGCGAGGCCGCGAAGGTCCCGCCTCAAAAGTTGGCATAATAGCACCTAGCCCTTTCTTCCCCATGAGTTTGTTCGCCGCAGTGGATATCGGCAGCAACTCGGTGCGCCTGGCGGTGGCGGATGTGACGCCCGGCCGGTCCTACCGGCTGGTGGCCGCCGGGCGAGAAGTCACGCGCATCGGGGAGAGCGTATTCTCCACCGGCCGCGTAAGTGAACGGGCCATCCAGGAGACCTCCGCCGTGCTGGCCCGCTTCCGCGCCATCTACCAGGAGTGGCAGCCGGCGGCTGTGCGGGCCGTGGCCACCAGCGCCATGCGCGACGCGCGGAACCAGGCAGAGTTTTTGGCGCGCGCCGCCGAGGCGCTGGGCGCTCCGATCCAGATCATCTCAGGCCGTGAAGAGGCCCGGCTGATCCACCTGGGCGTGCGGACCCGCTGGGCAAAGCAGGAGAAAAGCATGCTCCTGCTGGACATCGGGGGCGGCAGCGCCGAGGTTACCTGGAGCGAAGAGGGCGAGATCCGCTACAGCACTTCGCTGCCCCTGGGCGCCGTCCGGCTGACGCAGAATTTCCTGGAGCACGATCCGCCGGAACGGGAAGAGATGGCCGAACTGGAAGAATACATCGCCGCGCAGTTCGCAGGACCCTTCCGGCGCCTGGGCCGGCGCCCGGAGGCCCGCGCCATCGGCACTTCAGCGACGGCGGCTGCCATGGTGCGGGCCGTCTATCGCCTGAAGAATTCCGAGCGCGAAGAGACCAACGGCCGCCGCGTCCGGCTGCGCGACATCCGGGGCCTCTACCGCCGCCTGGTGACGCTGGACCGGGAGCAGCGCCAGCGCATTCCCGGCGTCGGCCCGCGGCGCGCGGAAATCATCATCGCCGGGGCGGCGGTGCTGGCCCATTTTGTAGAACATTTCACCAACGGCTCGCTCTACTATTCCTCGGCTGGGTTGCGCGACGGGATCATCGCCGATCTGGCGATTCGCGGCGTAAAGGAACAGAGTATTGCCCTGGACAAAGAGCAACGCCGCGTGATCACGGAGCTGGCCCGGCGCTATGGCGTGCCGCTGCCCCATGCGAAGCAGGTGGCAGCGCTGGCCCGCAGTTTGTTTCTGGGCCTCGCGTCGTTGCATCGGCTGCCGCTTTCCTGCGCCCGCTGGTTGGAGGCGGCGGCCTATTTGCACGACGTGGGCCATTACGTCAGCAAGACGCGGCACCACAGGCATTCCTACTACCTGGTGGCCAGCTCGGAAATGCCGGGTTTCACGGATCGCGAGCAACTGATCGTGGCCAACATCTGCCGCTACCATCGCAAGGGCTTACCGGCGGAGGACCATGAGAATTTCCGCCTGCTCAACGTGCAGGAGCGGCAGGCCGTGTGGCTTCTGGTCCCGCTGCTGCACCTGGCCGACGGGCTCGATCGAGATCACCGGCAGTTGGCGACCGGCGTCGAATGCCAGGTGAAGAACGGGGAAATAAGGCTGGCAATAGGCGGCCGGCCCGGCATGGAGCTCGACCTGTGGGCCGCTCGACAGGTGGCCCCGGCTTTCCGTGAGGTGTACCAGTCCCGATTATCCGTCACCCGGGCGGGTTCGGCTTAAGATCATGTACAAGCATTTGAATCCGGAGCAGAACCTGGCGGGCTACGCCGGCAAGGTAGTGGAGACGCTGCTGCGCAGCATGGCGTTCGAGATCCAGAAGACCCTGAAGTCGTCCGATCCGGACAATGTCCACGACCTGCGGGTCACTTGCTTGCGGCTGCGCCACGCCCTGCGGCTGTTCGGCAAGCTGCTTCCGGCCAAGGCGGCGCGCAAGGTCAGGGGTCGCTTGGCCAAGCTGCAGGAACTGCTGGCCGGCGTGCGCAATTGCGACATTGCGCTACAGATCCTGGGACACAAGTCGATCGCTCCATCGCTGAGCCCGGCCCGTCGCCGCGTCCTGGCCGGGAAGCTGGGACAGGAACGGCAGCGAGCGGGGCGGGCCATGCGGCTGCGGCTGCGAAAAATGCAGCGATCTGATGTGCTGGCTCGCTGGCGGAGCCGGCTGATGGCCACCGGCTGAAGGCAGGGGTTTCTGTGCGACTCTATCCTAACAAGTCGGCTCGAGAGAATGCCGCGCGGATGCTGCCCAGGCTGGCCCAGGAGTTATTAGATGCCGGCGACAGGGCCATCGCACGGGGCTATGCCGCAAAACGGCTCCATCCTCTTCGCATATTGTCCAAGAGGTTCCGCTATTCCCTGGAGTTTTTCCGGCCTTGCTTTGGTCCTGCAATGGACTCCTATCTAACGCAGGTGAAGGACTTGCAGCAATCCCTGGGCGAGCTGAACGATTGTTATTCGAGCACCGCATTTTATCAGAGGCTCTCGCTGAACCAGGATAAAAGCCTGCCGGCCGTGCTGCAGCACCGGGAAGAACAGTTGCTCGAGAAATTTCGCGCACAATGGCGGCAGGGATTTCAGCACGACCCTTGGCGGCAACGGCTCCTGCGCTACCTGGCCCACCCTCTCAGGCGGAGAAAAGGAGAAGCCCATGGGAAGAGCAGCATGAGCCGGTGATCGTCACTGAATCTGGCAAGCAGGTTGCAAGGGAAAAGAAGCAGCACTCCTTTCTGGTGGTGCCTGGAACTGCGAAATGTTAAGGAAATGTTTCAATTCGTCTTGCCTGCAACGTAATCTTGCTCCATAATGAAAACACCGAATTTAAAAATCCAGCAAGCCGCAGGAGCTCGATGTGCAACGTACCGGCGAACGGGCGACCTTAGTAAAGGCGCTATCGACTGTGGCGGTAACGGATCGGCGTAAGAGGGCGCGCCGGTTTCTGCAGGGACTATCCACCGACGAGCTCCGATACATGGCCAGCTATCTCGGGGCGTGTCTTCTGGAGTCGGATTTGCACCCCCGGTATGTTTCGCGAGGCGAAATTGCCTGGGAAATCCTGCAGTACGAGTGCTGCCGCGACCTCAACCCCCAGCACACGCAGCGAGTCTCCTGCGACGTCGAACACAAAATGATTCTGTTGCTGGAGTATTTGAGCTCGTGCCGTTGCGGGGTAGCCCTCAAGGTGGCGGCCGGCTCGGCGTAATCTCTCCTTTCAGCCCTGGCTTTGGCGTGCTATTCCCACTCCTTATTCTTGTCTTCACCCTGATGGCAAGCGCGGTGTCTGCGCGCGCCGCCGGAGCCGAAGGGTGGGTCCCGACGCGGTGGACGGGCGGGCCGGTGGAGGTTTTCCACCGATCCAGGAATAAGACTCTGCCCGCCGATCCCCGGCTTCGAGAAACCGTCCGGCAATGGTATTCCCCGGCGACGCTCGAGCTGCTCGAGGGAACCCCGATCAACTGCTTGCTGGTGACATGGAGCGCGGGCGCGGATCCGGCGACCGAGCGGGAGCAGCGCCGGGTCGTCTCGAACTATGTGCGCGAGGCGCACAAACGGGAAATCGTCGTGCTCGGCCTGGTTTACCCGGGAGCGGAGGCGCCTGCCGCAGGCAGGTCGGCCGCAGAGGCCGAGCTGGATGGCCTGGTGATGGACGGTGATTTTCCTGCCGGCGAGCGCTTTGGCGAGCGGGTGCGGGAGGCACTGGCGGGGAAGGGCAAGGCCGCCGTGGTATTCCCCATCACTTCGCTCGAGCGGCTCTGGCGGGAGGGGCAAGGGCCAGTCCTGGCCGTGAGCGACTCCCTATGGCCTCGCGTGAGGGTCTTCTCAGAAGGTTCGAGCGTCACTTCCGGCCCTAGCGGCGATCCCTGGATCGATGCAAACGGCTGGCGCGTTCGCTCACTGCGAGCGCGGGCCGGAGGCCGGCCGGTCTGGCTCGGTCACAAACCCGAAAAGCCGGGCCCCGAGGAATACCTGCGGGCTGTGGCGGATGCGGCCCTGGCCGGCGGCAGATGGATTGTTTCGCTGGACGACGAGCTACGCGCCGGACTTTATCAGAAGCAGCCTGAAGTCTTGGCGACATGGCGCCGCCTGGCGGCCTACTTGAATTTCTTCGAGGAGCACGCGGAATGGCGGCGTTTATCGCCGCGTGCCCGGTTGGCAATTGTGCTGCATGGGGCCGGGGAAAACAGCGCCCTGTCGGGCGAGGTGCTCAACCTGTTTTCGCGTCGCCACATGCCCTATCGAATCATCGACCGGCGCGATCTGTCTCGAGCCGCGCTGTCCGGAACGGAAACCGTTGTAGCCGTGGATCTCGAGCCGCCCACTGCTGCGGAGCGCCAGATGCTGGCCGACTTTGCCGCCGCCGGCGGGCTCGTAGTGGCGGGACCATCCTGGGCCCGCGGCGCAGCCGCTACTCAAGCTTACAGCGTCGAAATGGCGGGTAGGGGCCGGATGGCGATCTACAGCAAGGCCATCCCCGATCCCGACACTCTTTCCCTCGATGTGCTGCGGCTAGTGGGCAAGGAGAAACTGGGCCTTCGCCTTTACAACGTGTCTCCCATCTTGTCCGATTTCGCTTCCGATTCGAGCGGCAAGCGAGTGCTGCTGGGGCTGCTTAACTACTCAGAATACCCTGTCGAGTCGGTAACCGCGCGGATTTCTGGAGAGTTTCGATCGGCGCGGCTCTATTCACCGGAGGCCGCGGTCTCCGACTTGCCGCTTGAAAAAACCCCGCAGGGTGTGGAAATCGTCATTCCCCAGCTTTCCATTTGCGCCGCCGTGCTCTTAGAATAGGATAGGTAACCGGAGGCCATCCTATGCAGATCAACCGTCATCCGACGCGGCGCCAGTGGCTGTGTGGTTCCGCTGCTGCCGTTGCCGGCGGACTCTCTTTTGGCCGCGCCGGATCGCTGTTCGCCGCCCCGCCGGCGCCGGCGGGCGTGGTGTCCATTGCGAAGTGTCCCAGCTATGACGAGAACCTGGTGGCAGAGCTGGGCGCCATGTTCGACCAGATCGGCGGCATCGCAACACTCGTCGGCGGCAAGACCGTTACGATCAAATTGAACCTCACCGGCAGCCCCAGCCTGCGCTACGGGGCCTACGCGCCGGGTGTGACGCATTATGTGCACCCCAAGCTGGTGGGCGCTTGCTGCCATCTGCTGGGCAGGGCCGGAGCGCGGCGCATCCGGTTGGTGGAAAGCTGCTGGGCCAGCGCCGATGCGCTCGAAGAATACATGCTGGACGCCGGCTGGAACCTCAAGGCGCTCGAGTCGGCCGCGCCGCTTGTGGAGTTCGAGAACACCAATGCCCTGGGCCAGGGCAAGCGCTACAGCCGGCTGAAGGTTCCACACGGCGGCTACATGTACCCGGCCTTCGATCTGAACCACGCTTACGAAGACACCGATGTGTTCATGACGATGGCGAAGCTGAAGAACCACGCCACCTGCGGCGTGACGCTTTCGCTGAAGAACAGCTTCGGGACCTCGCCGGCCTCGATTTACGGCGACGATGCCGGCTCCGAGGAGCCGAATGAGTCCCCGCGGTCGGGCCGGGGACTGGTGTTTCACAATGGGAAGCGCGGGCCGGCTCGATGCTCGCCGCAGGAACTGCATCCGGATACGCCGCGCCACGGTGGTTACCGGGTGCCGCGCATCGTGGTGGACCTGGTGGCGGCGCGGCCCATCGATCTTCAGATCATCGACGGCATCGAGTCGGTGGTGGGCGGCGAAGGGCCATGGATCCGCGGCAGCAAGTACGTTCGCCCGGGCGTGCTGATCGTGGGCGCCAACCCCGTCTCGACGGACGCGGTGGGCGCCGCCGTCATGGGCTACGATCCCCGCGCCGATCGGGGGACGCCGCCTTTCCGCGACTGCGACAACACCATGAAGCTGGCCGAAGCGGTAGGCATCGGCACGACCGACCTTGCACGCATTGATGTGCGGGGGGTTTCGATCAAGGACGCGCTGTGCGATTATGAGGCCCACTGGAGGGGCAAGGCGTAAGGGCGAGAGGTTAAGGGCATAAGATGGCGGCTCCCACCAAGATCAAGGGGCGTTACGAGATCAAGGAAATCCTGGGCCAGGGCGGGATGGGCC
>JACQDG010000047.1 GCA_016201185.1 Acidobacteriota bacterium
GTATTCCGAGAAGCACCCGCCTCAGCCCAAGTCCGATATCAAGACCGAGAAAGTGATCTCCGTGGCCGAGGACCAGTTCAAGGGGATCCAGATCACCCGACCCACGGGCGATCCGCTGGTACTGGCAAAGGGGGAGGACGGGAAATGGAAGATTGCCCAGCCCAAGGCTTATAAGGCGGACGAATCCTCGGTGAACAGCATGGTCTCGAGCCTGGCCTCCCTCAACGCCGACCAGGTGGTGGCCGAAAAGAACACTGACTGGAAGACCTACGGCCTCGAATCCCCCCGGCTCAACGTAGCGGTTTCGCTGAAGGACGGCAAGCAGATCAAGCTCGCGCTGGGCGACGATGCTCCCACGAGCTCCGGCATCTACGCTCGCCTGGAGGGGGACGCGAGGCTTTTCACCCTGCCCAGCTACGTCAAGTCCAGCCTCGACAAGACCGTCAACGATCTGCGGGACAAACGGATTCTGCCCTTCGACTCGGAGAAGACTTCCCGCGTCACCGTGACGACCAAGGAGCGGGCGCTCGAGTTCGGCAAGGCCGGCAGCGCCTGGCAAATCGTGAAGCCCCGCCCGCTGCGGGCCGACAACTTCGCCGTGGACGACCTGGTGCGCTCGGTGCGCGACGCCAACTTCGATTCCGTCCTCGACGAAAGCGAAAAGCCGCCGGCCAAGTACTCTTTTTCGTCGCCTTTTGCCGTCTTCGAGGCGGTAGACGCCTCCGGTGCGCACACCCTGACCATCGCTAAGGATGCGAAGGACAACACTTACTACGCCAAGACCACGGCCATGCCCGGCCTTTACAAAATCACCAGCACCGTGGCCGAGGGGCTCAACAAGAAGCTCGACGATCTGCGCAACAAGAAGCTGTTCGACTTCGGCTGGAGCGATCCCCAGAAGCTCGAAGTTCGCGACGGCGACCTGCGCATGACCATCGAGAAAAAGAAGGGCGATAAGGGCGCTGACAAATGGCTCCGCACCGACGCCGGCAACAAGGAGCTGCCTTCCGACAAGGTGCAGAGCCTGATCGACAATCTCCGCAACCTGAGCGCGAAGTCCTTCCCCGCTGACGAGGCTTCCGCGCAAGCCAAGTACGGGATGAACAAGCCGGTCGCCGAGGCCAAAGTGACCTCCGACGACGGCAAGCGGGTGGAGCGGGTCCTGATCGCCGCTGGACCGGAATCAAAATACTACGCCGCCCGGGAGAATGAGCCCGCCACGTACGAAATCGAGAAGAGTTCCTACTAAGATTTTCAGAAAGCCATCAACGCCCTGAAGTAGAAAACAATTTCGGTCAGTCGTTCTTGCGAGTCGGCAGCGGGGCCGGCGGCTTGCTGACGTTTCCGGTATACGCTTCGTCCACCGAAATGTTGTTCTTGGTCAGGGTCATGCCCGTAGCCCGGTCCATCTCCACGTGTGCCTTGGTGTAGTTGTTCATGGCGGTCACCTCGAGCGAGCGGGCCGTCGCCAGGTCGCGCTGTGCCTGGATCACCAGGAAGATAGTTGAGGCGCCCAGGGCGTATTTTTTCTGCTCCGCGTCCAGGGTCTGCTCCTGCAGCACCCGCGACTTGACGGCAGCGTCCAGCCGCGCCCGGGACTGCTGTAAGCCGATCAAAGCGTTTTTCACTTCCACCCGAACGGCGTTCTCAGCCTGCCGCAGCCGGATTTCCGACTCGCGGTACTGCAAGCCGGCGGTGGCCACGTCGGCCTGCGCCGACCGGTTCTTTAAAGGAACATTCACCTGGAAGCCCACGCCGTAATCGGGGAAATTCCGGGCGAATATCTGCGACAGGTTGGTCCCGAAACCCCCCAGGAAGAAGCCGGAGATCGGCGGCGCCTGCGTTCCGGGAAAGACGAGATACTCGGGGTTGACTTGGCCGGCCAGGGCGTTGTTGGTCAGGGTTCCGACTAAGTTCACAGTCGGCAGCAGGGCGTTGCGCGTGGCCTTCAGGCTGATATCAGCGTTGGTCAGCCGGATGCGCGACTGCGCCAGCTCGGGCCGCGCCTGCAGCGCCGTGCTCATCAGGTCCTGGATCGGCTCGATCGGTTCCACCTGGGGCACCGTAATGGGAGTGGTGGTAATGACGTGGGCCTCGGCAACCGTCGGGCTGGCAACACCCGACTTGGTCAGGGCGTTGAGTAGGATCGTCTCCTGCTGCTTCACGTTGGTCTGAGCGACGGTCAGGTCTTGCTGCCGGCTGGCCACCTCTGCCTCCGCCCGGACGATTTCGCGAATTCACCGAGCGGCCGAAGCCCTGGGTCAGGCTCTGCTGGAAGTTGAGCGTCGCGCTGCTGTTCAAAGCCGGGTTGAAGATGTTGCGAATGTTGTTGGAATTCCCGGCCCGGTTGTTGAGCGCCAGAGAAAGCGCCGTACCAGTGAGAAAAGACTTGGCGAAAGTCACATTGTTGGTGGCCTGGGTCTGAATGAGCGTGTTGGTGCCAGTGATGAAGTTGCTGGTCTGGGGGAAGCTTTGGTGAATCCATTGATAATTCGCTTGAACCACGGGGTCCAACTGGGGAATCGCCGGCCCGCCAATGGTGCTCGTGCTGACAAACGGGAGCCCCCCCCCGCTGCTGGCGCCGGTGGAAATTCCTGTGGTCGCTGCCGAGGCGCCTGTAGACTGGCTGCTGGTGGTCGCCCCCGCCACCAGTCCGGACCGGATAAACGAGCCCGCCTTGGCGCGGAGGATATCGGCATCGGAAATCAGGGGTTCATAGCGCATGAAGGCAATGTCGAGGTTGTTTTCGAGCGCCAGGGCCATGGCGTCTTCGAGCGACAGGTAGAGGTTGCCGTCCCGCAGCAGCCTCTCCAGCCGGTCGCTGTTCGCCATGTTCACCTCGGCTATGTAAGGACTGCGGTAGACTCGGGTGAACTTGGGCCACCATACCGCGCCCTTGGAGTAATCCGGCGTCCCCGGGCTGCCCGAACCGGGCCGGGGCGGCGTGGCGCTGGGCGCTGACGGTTTCCCACTGGCCGGCGAGGCTCCTTGTGCCCAGGCGGACTGCACCACCATGCACAGGCTTAAACTGACAACGAGGAAGTTTCTTACAAGCATGTCATCCATTCTCCAAAGCTCGATTCGATCCCGTATTCTGGCGTTTGACCTCTTTGGACGGGAGTGCCGGCCAAAAGTCATTCACAGAAATAATATTGGCGTCAGCCGGAACACATCTGTTACCTACGAGGCGCGATTCGGGAAAGTTCCCCTTTCGCCCCCCAGGCCGCAAACGGCAACCCCTGGCTTGCCCAACGAAAGTCATTTGTTATCCTAGCATTCCGGGTAAGGAAATGACAATTGCGGGGGACTAGTCCCATGACCCAGGCTGAGGTACTGACGCTGTGCGAGCAAAGCGGGGCCTACCTGCGAGGCCACTTCCGCCTGACGAGCGGCTTGCACAGCCCCGAGTACGTGCAGTGCGCCCTCGTGCTGGCTCACCCGCCCATTGCTGCCCGGCTTGGCGAGGCGCTGGCGGCGGTATGCCCCGGACGTCCCGTGGATTTTGTGGCCGCCCCGGCCCTCGGAGGGCTGATCATCGGCCACGAGGTGGCCCGCGCCCTGGGCTGTCGTTTTCTGTTCACCGAGCGCGACAGGGAAGGCCGCATGGCGTTGCGCCGCGGGTTTACGGTTCGGCCGGGAGAGAAGGGCGTAGTCATCGAGGACGTTATCACGACGGGCGGAAGCACGCGCGAGACGATCGAGGTAATGGAGGAGGCCGGAGCCATCATCGCCGGCGTCGGCTCCATCATCGACCGGAGCGGGGGCGCAGTCGACCTCGGCCGGCCGCGTGTGGCGCTGGCCACCCTCCAGGTGGTCTCCTATCCGCCGGAAGCCTGTCCCCTCTGCGCCGCCGGCCAGCCCCTGGTGAAGCCCGGCAGCAGGCAGGTATAAGGTGCCGCGCACCCTTAAGCTCACGATCGCTTACGACGGCACCGATTTTCACGGCTGGCAGATCCAGCCGGCTCTGCCGACCATCCAAGGCGAGCTGGAGCGCGTGCTGGGCGAAATCGAGGGACACCCCGTGGCCATCGCCGGTTCGGGGCGCACTGATGCCGGCGTCCATGCCCTGGCCCAAGTGGCGAGCTTGCGGCTTGTGAATCCCATCCCTGCCGCCAATCTGCGCCGCGCCGTAAACCGCCTGCTGCCGCCTTCGATCCGCGTGCTCGAAGTGGAGGAGGCGGCTCCGGACTTTCACGCCCGCTACGCGGCGCGCTCCAAGCTTTACGAGTACCGGCTCTGGCGCGCGGAAGTCTGCCCTCCCATGATGTGGCGCTACGTCTATCACCATCCTTATCCGCTGGACCTGGCGGCCATGGCTGAAACGGCGCCGCTGCTCGAAGGTACGCACGATTTCCGCAGTCTGGCTTCCGTCGACGACAGCGCTACTGAAGAAGAGAGTTGCGTGAGAACGATCTTTTCCTCCCGGCTCGAGGTGAACCGAGACCTGCTGTACTACCGAGTTCGCGGCTCCGGATTTCTCCACCACATGGTGCGTAATATCGTGGGAACGCTGCTCGAGGTCGGGAAGGGCAACCTGGCCCTGGCCGATATTCCTCGGATTCTGGAGTCCGGCGATCGAACGCAGGCCGGCCCGACTGTTCCCGCCCGCGGGCTGTTCCTGGTTGAGGTGGAGTATTAGTGAGGCTCCTGAAGACAGCCGCGCTGCC
>JACQDG010000102.1 GCA_016201185.1 Acidobacteriota bacterium
CAGGATCACCGGCAGCAGCACGCCGTTCAGAACCTGAGAGGCCAGGATCATACGGATTAGGGGGAAACGGGGTAAAAGAACTACGGCGGCGCCGACCACGATGAGCAGAGTATAGAGCCAGTAGAAGACCGGGGCTTCCTCAAAGCGCTTGTTGACGCCGGACTCGAAGCCCAGGCCCTCGCAAACGGTGTAGGACGTGGAGAGGGGGAGGATGGAGGCAGCGAACAAGGAGGCATTGAAAAGACCGGCGCTGAAAAGAAAATAGGCATAGCGGCCGAAGGGGCGGAGGCCCTCGGCCGCCTCGGCGGGGCTTTGGATGTCGCGGGGGCCTTTGGAGTATATGGCTCCGGCGCAAGCCACGATGATGAAGAAGGCGATCACGGTCATGGCAATGCAGCCCACGATCACCTCGATCCGCGACTCGCGGTACTGCTTTTCATCGATTCCTTTCTCGACGACCGCGGACTGCAAGTAAAACTGCATCCACGGAGCGATGCTGGTGCCGACCATGCCGATCAGCATGAAAACGTAGGAATCTTCCAGCAGCAGGTGAGGACGGACGCTGTCAATGACGGCCTGGGTCCAATCGGGCCGGACCAGGATCCCCGAAACGATATAGGCGCCATAGAAACCGCAGGCCACCAGGAAAGCCTTTTCCACACTGCGGTAAGTGCCTTTGACCACCAGGAACCAGACCGCCACTGCTCCCAGCGGAACCGAGACATAGCGGCTGACATGGAAGAGCTCGAGCGAGGTGGCGATGCCGGCGAAGTCGGCCATCAGGTTGGTGAGGTTGACCAGCACCAGCAGGATCATGACGAAGAAGGTGGTGCGAAAGCCGAACTCCTCGCGGATCAGATCGGAGAGGCCCTTGCCGGTAACGGCGCCCATGCGGGAACACATTTCCTGGGTGACGATGAGGGCCAGAGTAATGGGGATGAGGGTCCACAGCGGCAGGTAGCCCCAGCGGGCGCCGGCCTGGGAATAGGTGTAGATGCCGCCGGAGTCGTTGTCGACCATGGCGGTAATGAAGCCGGGGCCAATGACGGCGAAGAAGACGACGATATGGTTCCGGAGCCGGCGAAGCATGATCTAACAATCAGCCATCAACAAACAGCAAAACCGGTTCGGGCAGGGCTACTTATGCCTCAGGGCGCTGATCACGTCGTCGGCGGTGATCACGCCTTGCAATTTGTCTTCTTCGTCCACCACCGGCAGGGTCAGGATGTTGTACTTATCGAAATATTCGGTGACGCGGTCCCGGTCCGAATCCACCGTCACCTTCAGAACGGACTTGAACGCCAGTTCCCGCAGGGGCGTGGGATCGGGGGCGACAAACAGCCGGGCTACGGGGATGCCGGCCACCAGCCGCTCTTCGGCGTCCACGAGGAAAAGCGTGTTGAGGCTTTCGAGCAGTTCTTCGTTGCCCCTCAGGGCTTCGACCGCGTCACGGACGGTGGCGTTCTCGTGCAAGGCGACGAACCGCGTGTTCATCATGCCGCCGGCGGTATCCTCCTCATATTCCATCAACTCGCCGATCTCGGCGGCGGGGGTATGCTCCATGTCGCCGAGGATCTCCCGGCTGGTCTCCTCCTCCACCTCGGCCAGAGCGTCGGCGGCCTCGTCGGGCGCCATCTCCTCCAGGATGTCAGCGGCCTTTTCGGAATCGAGCGATTCCAGGATGCTGGCCTGAATCTTGGGCTCGACCTCGGTTAGGGCGTCGGCAGCCACCTCTTCGGGCAGCGACTCGATGAGGGCCTCCCGCTCGGCCGGAGGAAGCTCCTCGACAATGTCGGCCAGGACGGCGGGGTGGAGCTGGTTCAGCATGGCGTGGGAAATGCGCAGCTTCAGCCGCCGCTGTGGGTCCGGCTCGATAATGTTGCAATACTCCCAGGGAATGGAATGGGGCTTAATCGGCTCCTGGAGCCGGCGAATTGTATCCCGGGAAACCATTCCTTCCAGGAGCCGGCGGAAGGCGCCCCGGACGCCGACGTCTACCTCGAGCACCCACAGCTCCTGCCGATCGCCCGCCGGCTCGATGGTCAGCGTCACGTCATTGACGCGGACTACCTTTTGCCCGTTGACGTCGATGATTTGCTGGTCTTGCAGGTCCTTGCAGAGCAGCAGCAGGGACTCGTCGCGGCGGTAGGGAGTCAGCAGCTCGTCGGCCAGCACCAGCCCCTGGCGCGAGATGGACCGGACCTGGTCATGGCGGACCACAAACCTTGTCCGCCCGCCGTCTCCTACCAGGTAGCGGGCCACGCGGCGGGGATGTTCGGCAGGCGCCACGGCGCCCTCCACAACCCGGCCGATGCGCTCCCCATCCGGCCCGAAAACTCTCAGGCCGGTTAATTCCGTTAGGTATAGGACGCGTTCCAGATCGATAGCCGGCATAGGTGGCACCTCAAAGGGCCAGGCAGCATGCCAAGGACACAAAAAAATGCCCGCAGCGCACGACGCGCGGCGGGCAGTATCGGTTTTCCGGCTGCCTTGCCAGATCCACAGCTCGAGTGCGCTCTACATCAGATTACCGGGACCAAAGTCCCAAATCCCACTATGCACCAAGGGCTCCCATGGCGCAAGCATTTCTTTTGGCAAATGTTCTTTCGGTCGCGTTGGGGCCGGCGCCCTCCGGGCGGCAGGAGTTAGGCGGATTTGCCCTTGAACACCATGTTGCCGGGTGAACGCCCGTGCCGGATGCACCAATCCAGATACAAACTCGAGTAGCTTGCCAGGATGTAGTCGGAGGGGTCGTAGCCCAGCTCCCTGGCTGTGCGGTCGATCCAGGCGGCCGGGCCTTCCAGTTCCAGGTAGTTCCCGATGGGCGTTTCGTCGAGCACGGCCTTACCCTTCTCGCTGGCCCGGCGAAACTCGGTGCGGTATTTCTGGTATTCAAAGGCCGCCCGGTAGCCCAGATAGTGAAGAATTTCGCGGATCTGCTCGCCGTGTGGGATCTGGAGATCGATCTCGGCCCGCACCTTGTGGCGGCGACCGGTTTCCGGGCGGCCTTTCCAAGTAATCCACCACCGGCCGCCCTTGGAGCGCAAGCGCAGCAACTGGAGGGATTGCCGCATGGCGCCCTGGGGGGTGTCGAGCACCAGGTTGCGCTCGAACAGTCGATGGACGAGGAGCCTGAAGCCGAGCTGCCGCAGCCGGCGCCGCATAGTGGCCGGGCTTTTCACCGGCAGTTTGACCTCGATTTCCTGCATTGGGTAGACCGGCAGAGGCCCGTCCCGTTTCGGTTAACTCTCCCTTTCCACGACTAGCTCGGTAATCGAGTGGAGGGCTCCTTTGTACGGGGACTCGGGCAATTCGGCGATGTGCTGACGGGCCTTTTCGGCAAAGGCCAACGCCTGGCGGCGGGCCCTTTCGATGCCGTTGCGCTTTTCAAGCAGCGCTAACACGGCCTGTAGCGGGACAGAACGGTACCCGCGCTCGCGCAGCACCGTCTCGACCAGGACACGCTCCTCCGGGATGGCCGATTCCAGGGCGAGGATCACGGGCAGGGTCACCTTGCCCTCACCCAGATCGTTGCCCACGGGCTTGCCCAGCTTAGTGGCGCTGGAGGTGAAGTCCAGGATATCGTCCACCAACTGGAAGGCCATGCCGAGGTTCCAGCCATAGTCGCCCAGGCGGGCCTCTATCTCCGAGCTCGCCTCGGCCACCACGGAGCCCAGACGGGCGCAGACGGAAAAAAGGCAGGCCGTTTTGCGATTCACCAGCTCGAAGTAGTCATCCTCAGTGAGGTTCATATGGCCGATGTAGTCCAGTTGCAGCAACTCGCCCTCGACCATCATCTGCGTGAGGTTGGTGAGCAGGTCCAGAATGTGAAAATCGCGCAGGCGGAGCGAAAGGGTGAAGGCTTGCATGTAGAGCCAGTCGCCGGCCAGCACGCTGACCTGGTTGCCCCACCGGGAATTGGTGGAAGGCCGGCCGCGGCGGGTGTCGGCCGAATCGATCACGTCGTCGTGCACCAGGGTGGCGGTGTGAATCAGCTCTACAACCGCGCCCAGGCGAACAGCCAGGTCTCCCTGGTAGCCGCAAGCCCGGGCGGAGAGGAGCAACAGTGCCGGCCGGAGCCGCTTGCCGCCGCTGCCGTGGAGGTACTGGCCGATGGCGGTGATAGCGTCCACCGAGGAGATGGAGTCGGTGCGGATTTCCCTTTCCACCCGCGCAAGGTCTTCCCGGATCAGGGCGAAGATTTCCCGGCGGGAGAGAAGCGGCTGCGTTCTCGGCATTCGCATGTCGACGTCTGTCACGCGGGCCGCGCCCAAGTGGCGCCCGATGCCCCGCCCGTCCTGCGTTAGTTTTCCAGTTTACCTGCTGGCGGCAGGGACCGCAATTGAAACAGGCTCCTAAAGTTGGCGGTCGTGGCAGCGGCAGCCTCTTGCTCGGGGATGCCGCGGGCCTGGGCCAGCGCACGGACTGTTTCCACCACAAAGGCCGGCTCGTTCCGCTTGCCGCGGTGGGGAACCGGAGCCAAGTAGGGAGAGTCGGTCTCCACCAGGATGCGAGCAAGCGGAAGCTTGGCCGCCACTTCGCGCAGGCCGGTGGCTTTAGGAAAAGTAAGAATGCCGGCAAAGGAAATGTGAAGGCCCAGGTCTAGGGCCTCGACGGCCTGAGAGTAGTCGCCGCCGAAGCAGTGCATGATGCCGGAACCGTTCCAGTGGGAGGCGAGGAGATCGATGGTGTCGCGCCAGGCGTCGCGCGTGTGGATCACAACAGGCTTGCCGGCGCGGTGGGCGATCTCGAGCTGGGCCAGGAAAACTTCCCGCTGAGCGTCGCGCGGAGATTGGTCATAGTGATAGTCGAGGCCGATTTCGCCGACGGCCAGCACCCTGGGGTGAGAGCAGAGCTGTTGCAGATTTTCCAGAGCGGCAGGGTCGGCGCGGGAGGCGTCGTGCGGGTGGATGCCGACCGTGGCGTAAATCCAGGGAACGGCGTCTGCAAGACGGATAGCGGCTTCGAGGTCCGGCGGGCCGTCGCCCGAGCCGATGGCGAGAGCCAACGTGACGCCGGCGTGCCGCGCCCGCTCGAGAACCTGGGCGCGGTCCGGGTCGAACTGGTGATCATCCAGGTGGCAATGGGAATCGATCAGCATGGAGGCGGGCTGCCGCGCTACTTCAGCCGGGAGCCGACCGGGACATCCTCGAGGAACCCAGCCAGCACGGGAGCGCCGCTTTCGAGCGAGGCGGCGACGATCATGCCGTTCGACTCGATGCCCCGCAGCTTGCGTGGCTGAAGGTTGGCGACGATGACGACCTTACGGCCCACCATCTGCTCGGGCGTATAGGCCTGCGCAATGCCCGCGACGATGGAGCGCGGCTCGGGCTCGCCAATATCCACCACCATGTGGAGCAGCTTGTCGGCGCCCTTGACTCGCTCCGCCGATTTCACCAGGCCCACGCGCATGTCTACGCTAGCGAAATCATCGATGGAGATTTTATGGTCCGCTGCGGACGCTTCTGCCTTCGCCGGCGGCGCTTCCTTCTTGCCCGGCATCTCTTTACCCATAAGGGCAGCCTGCTCTTGGGCGACGTGTTCTTCGAGCTCGCGCATCTTCTGTATGGCCTCCGCCTTATCGAGCCGTGGGAACACTCCTTCGATTTTGCCGATTTTCTGTCCGGGCCTGAGCTGGCCCCAGTCGAGCGCGTCGAGGCGCTGAGCAGCGGGCGAGCTGCTCTCGCCGAGCTGGCGCCAGATCTTCTCCGCCGAAACAGGGAGGACCGGGTAGAGCAGGGCCGCACAGATGCGCAGGGCCTCGGCGGCGGTGTAAAGGACCTGCCGGAGCCGCTCCTTCGATTCCGGATCGGAGCGTTCGGCGAGTTCCCAAGGCTTGTGCTCGACGATGTATTTGTCCACGGCGGCCTGCACCGACCAGATGCTTTCGAGGGCGCGCGAAAATTCAAAGTTCTCGAAGAAGGCGCCGGACTGGGCGATCGCCTCACGCGCCAGCCGGGCGATCGCAGGCTGGGCACCGTCGCCAGGGTTGGGAACGGCGCCGTCGCAATACTTCGCGATCATGGTCAGCGTCCGGCTGGCCAGGTTGCCCAGGCCGTTGGCCAGGTCGGAGTTGTAGCGGGTAACCAAAGCGTCGTAGCTGAAGTTGCCATCCTGGCCGAAGGCGATGTCGCGCAATAAATAGTAGCGCAGCCCCTCGATGCCCACCACCCTGGCGATAGGCGAAGGGCGCACGATGTTGCCCAGCGACTTGCTCATCTTCTCCTGCTCGAACAGGAGCCACCCGTGCGCGAAGACGCGCTTAGGGATGGGCCGGCCGGCGGCCCACAGGAACGCCGGCCAGTAGACGGCGTGGAAGCGGACAATTTCTTTCCCGATCAGGTGCAGGTCGGCGGGCCATAGTTTTTCGGCGCGCGCCACCTGCTCCGGATCACCACCGAAGCCGATGCCGCTCATGTAGGCGATCAGAGCGTCAAACCAGACATAGAAAACATGCCGGCTCTCGCCGGGCACGGGAATGCCCCAGGTGATCGAAGTCCGGGTGATGGACAGGTCGCGCAGGCCCTGCCGCACGAAGGATTCGACCTCGTTGCGCCGTGTCTCGGGCTGCACGAACCCCGTCTCGTAAAGCTTCAGCAGGCGGCTCTCGAAGGCGGAGAGCTTGAAGAAGAAGTTTTCTTCCGTCACCGTTTCTGTCGGGCGGCCGCAGTTCGGGCAGGGATCGCCGGGGCCGGCGTCGTTGACGTACAGCTCGCAGTTGACGCAATACTGGCCGGTGTACTCGCCTTTGTAGATATAGCCGTTCTTGCGGCAGCGGTCGAAGAGCCACTGCACGGCGCGGTGGTGCTGGGGGCTGGTGGTACGGATGAAGCTGTCATAAGCAATGCCCAGCTCGTCCCACTGGGCGCGAAACGCGCCGGCGACTCGATCGGTGAACTCCCGGGGAGAGAGCCCAGTAGCTTTCACGGCCCGCTCGACATGCTGGCCGTGCTCGTCGGTGCCGGTTACCAGAAACG
>JACQDG010000103.1 GCA_016201185.1 Acidobacteriota bacterium
GGGCTTCAAATCGCGGTGGATGATGCCGTTCGCGTCGGCCTCCTCGAGCGCCGCCGCGATCTCGATCCCCAGATTCACGACTTCCTGTTCCGGCAGCAGCCCCGCGGCCAGTTTCTGCGCCAGCGTGAGCCCCGCCACATACTCCATCGCCAAAAAGTCCACGCCTTCCTGCGTATCAAAATCGAAGATTGTGGCGATGTTGGAGTGGCTCAGTTTGGCCAGCGTCAGGGCTTCTTTGCGGAAACGCTTGCGCGCCGATTCGTCGTGCAGCGTGCCGGAGGGGAGAATTTTGAGGGCGACGTCGCGGTCGAGACGCTCGTCGTGGGCGCGGTAGACTTCACCCATTCCGCCCGCGCCAATCTTTTCCAAGATGCGGTAGTGGCCAAGCGTCCGCCCGATCATGGCCGGAACTCAAACGCTGAGGCCATTCTAGGGCGCACTTACCGGCAAGTCAACGCGGTTTTCCCTGGCCGAGAAACGGCGTGTGCAAGTCCTTCTGGTCGTCGGCCGAGGGAATGAAAAATTCGACGATCGGTCATGATATTTCTCCTCCTTGCGGTATGCGATGGTATATGAGGCTCTTGGAAAAATGGAAAGCTTGTTTCCAGCAGGTGCCGGGGGGAATCCAAACGTGAAGCTGCTGCTGTTTTCCGATATCCATCAGGACCTCGGGGCGCTGAAGATTCTGATGTCCACGCCGGCTGATGTGTACATCGCCGCCGGGGACCTGGCCAACTGGAGCCGGGGCCTGGAGGAGTGCGGCCGCATCCTTAAGCCGCACGGGGAGAAGGTGTGGGTGCTGCCGGGCAATCACGAATCGGCGCAGCAGATTGCGGCGCTGTGCGAAACATTCGGGCTGCGCAATTTTCACGAGCAGGCGTGGCGGGCCGGGAATTATTGGATTGCCGGACTGGGCTACTCGAGTCCGACGCCTTTCGACACGCCAGGAGAATACACCGAGGAAGAGCTGGCCGCGCGGCTGGAAAAATTTGCCGGCCTGGAGCCGCTGATCCTGGTGTGCCACTCGCCGCCGTGGGGAACGGGCCTGGACCGCGTCGGTCTCAACCGGCACGCCGGCAGCCGGGCGGTGCTGGCGTTCGTCGAAAAGCACGCGCCGGAGTATTTTTTCTGCGGCCACATCCATGAGTGCGCCGGGGTGCAGGTCAGGATGGGGCGGACGCGGGCCGTCAACCTGGGGAAAAAGGGTTTCTTGCTCAGCGTCGACTAACGAAGGGATTCTCTTTGATATAGAAGCGCAGGGGCCACTCGGCGCAGCGGGTGATGCCGACGCGCGGGGAGACGGCGACGGGGACCGGCTCGCGGCGGCGCGGGGCGCGGACGACGAGCGAGCCGCGCGTGACGTCGCGGCCGTTGTGGCGGCGGGTAATGCCCATGTCCTGCGTCAGTTTTCCTGGCCCCGAGGGGCGGGTGCCGTTCAGGCCGAAGACCGGCTCGAGGGCCCGGACGAGCACGCAGCCTGCTTTTCCTTCCGGCTCGGCCACGAGGTTCAGGCATTCGTGCATCCCATAAATCAGGTAGACATAAGCGTGACCCGGCGGGCCGAACAGGACCCTCGTGCGCGGGGTCAGACCGCGCCAGGCGTGGGCGGCCCGGTCTTCCACACCGAGGTAGGCCTCCGTCTCGACAATCTTGCCGACGCGGCGGCCGTGGCAGAGGTAGCAGCCCAAAAGATCGCGCGCCACTTCGACAACGGGGCGAGCGTAGAAGCGGCGGGGGAGTATCCTACCGAAGCTTGCGGCTGAGGACTTCATTGACGACCGCCGGATTGGCCTGTCCGCGAGTGAGCTTCATCACCTGGCCCACGAAGAAGCCCAGCACGCCCTTCTTGCCGGCCTGATATTGCTCGACCTGCCTGGGGTTGGCGGCGAGGACCTCGTCCACCAGCTTTTCGAGCTCACCGACGTCGCTGATCTGCTGGAGGCCATCGGCCTTCATGATCTCGGGGGCGGAACGGCCGGAGGCGAACATCTTGGCGAAGACTTCTTTGGCCAGCTTGCCGGAAATCTGCCCGGACGTGCTGAGGACGATCAACTCGGCAAGGTTTGCGTCGGTGACCGGAGAGTCTTCGATCGACTTACCTGCTGCCTTCAGGGCGCCGGAGAGATCACCCGTCACCCAGTTAGCAGCAGCCTGCGGCTGGTTGCTCTTGACGGCTGTGCCCTCGAAATAGTCCGCGAGTTGCGGGCTTGACGTTAGTACCTGGGCATCGTATTCGCGAACGCAGTATGTGGCGACGAAGCGCTTGCGCTTGGCGGCGGGCAGTTCGGGCATCTGGGCGCGGATCTCGTCCAGCCATTGCTCGCCCACCACGAGCGGCAGCAGGTCGGGCTCGGGAAAATAGCGGTAGTCGTGGGCGTACTCTTTGGAACGCATGCCGGCCGTCTCGCCGGTGTCGGCGTTGAACAGCCGCGTCTCCTGATGGATGGTCCCGCCGCTTTCGATGATGGCGACCTGGCGCGCCACTTCGTAATCCAGCGCCTTTTGCAGGAACCGGAAGGAATTCAGGTTCTTGATCTCGGTTTTGACGCCGAAGGCATCCGTCCCGCGCGGCCGCACCGAAACGTTGGCGTCGCAGCGCAGGTGGCCCTTTTCCATGTCGCAGGTGGACACACCGACGTATTGCAGGATTTGCTTCAAATCGGTCAGGTAGGCATAAGCTTCGGCGGAGCTGCGAAGGTCGGGCTCGCCGACGATCTCGATAAGCGGCACGCCGCAGCGGTTCAGGTCGACGTAGCTGTACCGGTCCGAATCGGCGAAGCCGTCGTGGATGCTCTTGCCGGCATCGTCCTCCAGATGCACACGAGTGATACCGACGCGCTTGGTCGCGGCGTCGAGCGCGATGTCGAGCCAGCCGTGCTCGGCCAGGGGCCGGTCGAATTGCGAAATTTGGTAGCCCTTGGGCAGGTCGGGGTAAAAGTAATTTTTGCGGGCGAAGCGGGAGGAGCGGCGGACTTCGCAATTGAGCGCCAGCGCGGCGCGGACGGCCAGCGCGACGGCTTCGCGGTTCACCACGGGCAGCGCCCCCGGCAGCGCGAGGCAAACCGGACAGACCTGGCTGTTGGGGGCCGAGCCGAACTCGGTCGAGCAGCCGCAGAACAGCTTGGTGCGGGTCATCAACTGGACGTGGACTTCCAGGCCGATGACCGGCTCGTAGCGGGCTACAACTTCCGGGGGCGCGGCGATTGTTTCGGTGGAACCCATCGGAGCTGCTCCTTGGAAGATTATAGCAGGGTGAAACCTCACTACATCTGGAAGGCGACGTACATCAGTTTTCCGTCGCGCTCGATCTGCCAGGCCGCAGGAACACTTCGTCTTTGAGGAGCCCAGTGCAGATCTTATCGGCTTCGGGAAACGCAAGAAGCGCGCGCGGAGCGGGCTAAAACCGGTATACTGGGGGAGGCATGACACTACGCTTCAGGAAGTTCAGGGGCGGCGCAATGTGGGCGGACACCAAGGAAGCCCATTCGCTCCAAGAGGCAGCGGAGGTCTACGTCGTGCTCCGCGGTCAGGGGTTCGCGGTCATCCCGTACGACGAGGGTGGCAAGGAGTAGTGGATGAACCATGAGCAAAAACGCGTCCCCAAGCCATAGCGGATGATCGCCATCGAAACGAGATGATCGCGAACCGCCTCATCAAAGCCATCGAAGCCGGGCACTTTCGGTCTGCTGCGTCGTAATCATCGTAATCATCGCCCTACCTTTTCCCCGTCAGGCGCGGACAGCGGCGGCAAGGGGCGGGCGAAACCGCCCGACGGACAGCTTTTCCTGCCGGCGCGCCATTTGCATGTTTCTACACCCCGGCATGCGCCGATGGCGAGTACCCTCAGGACGCCAAACTGTTAACAAACTCTGAGTACAAGAGAACCTGCGGCGCCTGAGGACTTCCTTCGGTCCGATCCACGAAATTCCTGTCGAGCGTGAGCATGTGGATTCTTCGATCGCAGAAGTAGAAAAGCTGTTGCGCATCGTCCCAGTCGCCGAGATGCCTCTTGTCGTGAAAGTCATAGTTCGGGTTCTTAGCCTGGTCAGACAACCAGAAATGGTACCGGTAGGCGGCATCGAGACGAGAACTCAACTTTTCGCAATGTTCGGTGTAGGGAGTCAAACCGCATTGATGGAGAATCCAAGCGGACAGCCCGGTCGAATCACTACGTATGATAATGCCGTCCCGAAGGCCTTGTAGGAGATTCGCGTATTCCAGCCGGGTTGAACTTTCAAATAGGTCGAAGTGGTCCAGGTCGAAGACGATGATCTGATTCTTCCGTGGCAGCTTGACACCTTCTTTTAGCTCTATCTTGTTCCGGGCAACAAGGATGGCGTCGAGCACGGCGGAAATCTGCTCGCTCAGGGGTATCGCCGGGCGTCCGTCGAGTTCAGCCTTTGGGGCGGCGTCAACTCCCAGGACGTGTTTGATGGTGAAGATCGGGGGCTTCTCGAGAAGAACGGCGTCTCGTTTCCAACGGAGCACCCGGAGAGGCTCTCTGTTTTGTTCCCAGTACTGGTCCTCGCCACGGCTAAGTCTGACCAGTAGCTCTTTCCAAGTGACCCACGAGACGCAGCAACGGTAGGTGTGGCGGATGTACTTCGTCAGGCGTCTCCAATCATCGCGATTGATGTTACCTTTTTTCTTTACCACTTCGAGGCAAATGCTTGTGTCGAAGAACAGCAAGGGCTTTAGGAACGGCATCTTTATTTGGCAGCGATGGTGGCAGCGCTTACCCCGGCGATGAGCCACCTGAGCGCGAAGGCCCTAATGAAGTCGATCCGCGCCGCGATCAGGTCAACGACAACCGTGACCGGGATGAAAATGACGAGGCCGGGCCACCAGGAAAACAGATGCACGCCAAGCCAAACTTCGACTCCCACCGAGGCTACTGCGATCAGCTGCGATCAGCTTGACGGCGAGGAACAGGATGTAGTATGTCCCTGGACGGGTCAATTCGAGCACTGATATTCGGGCTGCTCCCACCAACCTTGACGGCTTCGTAAAGTTCAGGTGTGCAAGTTGAAGAAGCGCGCAGCCGGCGCAGAAGAAGCAGTACTTCAGGAGCACCGCCGTCACCCCTCGCCCGCTTCTACACCAACGTGAGGCGGGTCATCAACTGCACGTGCACTTCCAGCCCGATCACCGGCTCGTAGCGGGCCAAGGACCTCCGATGTTGCTGTCGCCTCTTCGGTCAAGGCCATGCAAAAAGCTCCTGAGAGAGATTATAGCCGAGCGGCAGGCGGGCCTGTGTCCCGCGCGGCCGGTAGCGACTGGCCGCTGCTTCTTGGCCTTGACGTCAGGCATAATAGTGGCAGGACCTTAGAGCCCATAATGCGCCTTGGAATGATCGAGGTGGACGAGAGCAAACTGGCTGCGATCTGCCGGCGCTACGGCGTGCGGGAGCTCTCCGTCTTTGGATCGGCGGCACGGGGAGAGATGCGGCCCGACAGCGACATCGACTTGCTGGTCGAATTCCTTCCGGAGGCCGAACCGGGACTGCTGGACCACGCCGGGCTGATGCTGGATCTGTCCGAATTACTTGGCCGGAAAGTGGACCTGGTCTCCAAAAACGGCCTCAAACCTCTCATTCGCGATTCCGTGATTCAGGACGCGCGGCGACTCTATGCGGCGTGAGGAGCTGTACCTGCGCGACATCGTGGAGGCGGCCGACCATATCGCGCAATTCATAGCCGAACTCGATCGTTTGGGCTTCGACGAGTCGGAACTGGTGCGGAGCGCGGTCGTACAGAAGCTCGCCGTAATCGGCGAAGCGGCGGCCCGGGTGTCCAACGAATTCAAAGCCCGCTACCCTGAGGTCCCGTGGCCAAAGATGGTGGCTTCAACATACTCGTGCATGCCTACTTCGGGATCGACTGGCACGAGGTATGGCGGGCGGCGAGCAAGGAAAGCCCGGCTCTGCGGGATCTAATCGGATCCATTCTGCGGGCCGAGTTCGGTGATGTGGAAGGGTGTCGTTCGTAAGAGCGTCCCGTCTTGCCCTTGCGTGTCCGCCGCAACCTAACGGCCGGGACCTTGTGGTACCATGCCCGGTTTGCGCTAAGCTAGATCGTTGGACCGCTCCCTTACGGGCGCGGCTCAGATCAAATCCCATGAAAGTTTACGACGGCAAAGATGTTCGTAATATCGGCGTGGTGGGCCACGGCGACTGCGGCAAGACGAGCCTGGTGGCCGGCTTCCTCTACACCGGGGGCGCCACCACGCGGCTGACCCGCGTCGACGAAGGCAACACGGTGACCGACTTTGACGAGGAGGAGCAGGCGCGCAAGATCACCATCTCTTCGGCCCTGGCTTACCTCGAGTGGAACAAGGCGAAGCTGAACCTGATCGACACGCCGGGCTACAACATCTTTATACAAGACACCAAGAGCGCGCTCGCGGCCGCCGATGCGGCGCTAGTGCTGGTGGACGCGGTGAGCGGGGTGGAGGTGCAGACGGAGAAGGTGTGGAACTTCGCCGAGGAATTTCATCTGCCGCGCGCCATCCTCATCAACAAGATGGACCGGGAGCGGGCCAGCCTGGAGCGCGCCCTGGGAAGCATCCACGAAATGTTCGGGCGGACGGCCACGCCCATCCATTTGCCGATCGGGGAGGAGCGGGATTTCCGCGGGGTGGTCGATTTGATCCGGATGAAGGCGTACACCTACCAACCGGAGGGCAACGGGCGGGGGACGGAAGGCGCGATCCCGGGCAAGATGGCCGACGCCGCCGAGAAGGCTCACGAGGCGCTGGTGGAGATGATCGCCGAGGGCAACGACGCGCTGATGGAGGAGTTTTTCGACAAGGGAACGCTAACTCCCGAGCACTTTGTGGAAGGGCTGCGCGAAGCGATCCGCCAGGGGCGCATTTCACCCGTGCTGTGCGCCTCGGCCCTGCGGAACATGGGAACGGACCTGGCGCTGGACTTTCTGGCCGCCCACCTGCCCTCGCCCGCAGACCGGGGCACGGCGGAAGGCAAGAGCGCCGACGGCTCGCCGGTTACGCGCAAGATCGCCGACAGCGAACCGCTCTCACTGTTCGTCTTCAAGACGGTGGCCGATCCGTTCGCCGGGCGGGTGACTTACTTCAAGGTGATGTCCGGCGTGCTGAAGAACGACGCCGCGGTGTACAACTACACGCGCAGCGCGGCCGAGCGCTTCGCCCACATCGGGGTGCTGCTGGGCAAGACGATCACGCCGGTGACGGAGATTCGCGCCGGGGACATCGGGGCGGTGGCCAAGCTGAAGGAGACGCTGACCGGCGATTCGCTGGGCGACAAGGGAACACCCATCACCTATCCGCCGGTGGTGCTGCCGACGCCGGCCATCGCTTACGCGCTCGAACCGAAGTCGCGGCAGGACGAGGACCGGATGAGCGCCGCCATCCACCGGATTCTGGAGGAGGACCAGTCGCTGCGCTTTTACCGGGACCCGCAGACCAAGGAATTCCTGCTGGCCGGCTCGGGGCAGCAGCACGTGGAGGTGATCGTCAGCCGCTTGAAGAAGCGATACGGGGTGGAGGTGGCGCTGAAATCGCCCAAGATCCCCTATCGCGAAACGATCCGCGGCAAGGCCGACGTGCAGGGTCGGCACAAAAAACAGACGGGCGGGCACGGGCAGTTCGGCGATTGCAAGATCAAGATGGAGCCGCTGCCGCGCGGCGGCAATTTCGAGTTTGAGAACGACATCTTCGGCGGCGCCATTCCCAGGACCTTCATCCCGGCGGTGGAAAAGGGCATCCTGGAAGCGGCCGAGAGGGGGCACTTGGCCGGCTACCCGGTAGTGGATTTCAGGGTCACGCTGTACGATGGGTCCTACCACGAGGTAGATTCCTCGGAAATCGCCTTCAAGCTGGCGGGCCGCAAGGCCTTCCGGGCCGCCATGGAGCAGGCCAAGCCGGCCCTGCTCGAACCGATCATGAACGTGGAAATCCACGCGCCGGCGGAATTCTCCGGCGACCTGATGGGCGACATGAACGGCCGCCGCGGGCGCATCATCGGCATGGACATGAAGGGCAACACGCAGATCATCAAGGCGCAAGCGCCCATGGCCGAGATGCTGGCCTACGCCAACGACCTGACCTCCATGACGCAGGGCCGCGGGTCGTATTCCATGGAGTTCGCCTTTTACGAGTTCGTTCCGGCGCCGATCGCAGAGAAGGTGATTGCCGCCGCCAAGGCCGCCCGGGCCGGCGAGGCGGAAGAGGAAGAGTAGGGAGGAAAAGGTTTTACACGAGAACTGTCGAATGTCAGTCGGGGGAATCCTATGAAAACTATTGCTGCATTGATGGCGTTGCTGGCGGGGGTTTGGTCGGCGGGGCTGGCGCGCGCCGACGTGAAGACAGAAGAAAAAAACCAGGTGCACTTCGAGGGCATGATGGGGAAGATGGTGGGCTTTTTCGGCGGCAAGGCCATGAGAGAGGGAACCCTCGAAACGGTGGCGGTGAAGGGAAACCGCAAGATGACCTTGGGGGAGTACACCGGGCAGATCATCGACCTCGACGAGGAAAAGGTGTATGACCTGGACATGCGGGGGAAAACCTACAAGGTGACCACGTTCGAGGAAATGCGCCGGCGCATGCAGGAGGCGCAGGAGAAGGCCGCCGAAAGGGCTGAAAGACAACCCCGCAAGAGCGCCGAGCCGGCCAAGAAAGAGGGGCAGAAGGAGATGGAGATCGACTTCTCGATGAAGGAGTCCGGCGAGAAGAAAACGATCAACGGCTACGACTGCCGCGAGGTGGTGATGAC
>JACQDG010000095.1 GCA_016201185.1 Acidobacteriota bacterium
GAGCTGGGGGTGATCACGCTGGAGGAGGCGGTGCGGAAGATGACGTCGCTGCCGGCGCGGACCTTCGGCTTTCGCGACCGGGGCCAGGTGCGGGAAGGCTTCTGGGCCGACCTGCTGATCTTCGACCCGGCGCGCGTGGCCGACCTGGCAACGTTTGAGAAGCCCCACCAGTACTCGGCGGGGTTCGACTATGTATTGGTGAATGGGGTGACGGTGATCGAGGAAGGACGGGCCGGCGATGCGCGGCCGGGGCGGGTGGTACGGCGGGCGTCCGCGAATTGAAGGAAGTATGTCTGCGCTGGACTCCGTTCAGGTGAAGAACCTCGCTCGGGGGTGCGCGTTTGACCTGGCAGGCATCACTACGGCCGAGCCGCCGGACGAGGCGGGCTACTTCGCCGAGTGGCTGGCGGAGGGGTATGCCGGGGAGATGGGGTACCTCTACGGACGGCGAGCGGAGCTGCGGGCCGATGTTCGCACGCTGCTGCCTTCGGCCCGGTCGGTCATCTGCCTGGGCCTGCTCTACAACACGCCGCCGCCTTACTCGACCCGGTGGAGCGCCGAAGACCGGGGCTGGATCTCCCGCTACGCATGGGGAACGGACTACCACGAGGTGATGCGCGCCCGGATGGAAGAGCTGGTACGGAGGCTGCGGGCGCTGGCCACTTTCGAGTGGAAGATCTGCGTGGATACTTCTCCTGTGCTGGAGCGGGCCTTCGCCCAGCGGGCCGGGCTGGGATGGATCGGGCGCAACACCTGCCTGATCAACCAGCAGATCGGGTCGTGGATCTTCCTGGGGGAGATTCTGACGTCGCTCGAGCTCGAGCCGGATTCGCCGGCGCCGTTCCGCTGCGGCGTCTGCCGGGCCTGCATCGATGCCTGCCCTACGCAAGCGCTCGTCCCCACCGGGAAGGACGAGGGGCCGGATTACGCCCTGGACTCGCGTCTCTGCATTTCCTACTGGACGATCGAGCTGCGCGGGCCGATTCCCGAGCAGCGCCGGGAGCAGATGGGCCCTCATGTCTTCGGCTGCGACATTTGCCAGGACGTCTGCCCGTGGAACCGGCGCGCGCCGGTGACGGCGGAGCCGGCCTTCGTGCCGCGCGCGGCCACGCCGCCGCTCGAGGCACTCGCCTCGATTACGGAAGAAGAATTCCGGGAGATGTTTCGCTCCAGCCCGGTCCGGCGAGCCCGCTACTCCGGCTTCCTGCGCAACGTGTTAGTTGCCATGGGCAACAGCGGCGACGCCAAGTTCGTCCCGGCCCTGGAGACGCTATCACAACGCGACGATCCAGTGGTGCGGGAGCACGCCTTGTGGGCGCTCCAGAGGATCCGGCTGCCGCAGGCAGTGGCGTCCTGACCTGTGGTAACTTGAAATTGTCCGGGTTTAATCTAAAAAACAGGAGACGATGGCAATGCCGATCGCGGTGGGGCAGCCGGCCCCGGATCTTACTCTCAAGGATCAAGACCAGAAGGACGTCAAGTTGAGCGACTTTCGGGGCAAGAACGTAGTCCTTGCTTTTTATCCGCTGGACTGGAGCCCGGTGTGCAGCAAGGAGCACGCCTGCTTCGCTCACGACCTGCCGAATTTCCAGGGGCTCAACGCGCAGGTGCTGGGGCTCAGCGTGGACAGCGTCTGGTCGCACAAGGCGTTCGCCGAGAAGATGGGAATCCGCTATCCCTTGCTGGCCGATTTCGAGCCCAAGGGCGCGGCAGCCTCCAAGTTCGGCCTGTACCTGGCCGATAAGGGCATCACCAATCGGGCCACGGTGATTATCGACAAGCAAGGAATCGTCCGCTACGTGCAGGTTTACGAGATCCTCTCCCAGCGGAACAACGAGGACCTGGTGGCGGAGCTGAAGAAGTTGCATTAGCTGTGCGGGGCAGGGTCTACCTGCCCCTTCCTCCGTTTTCCAGCCATGCCCGGACGCCGACTCGTGCCGTTCCAACTTGTCGTGCCGCGTCCGGGCTTGACCATCCTGCGGGCGGTTGGAACGGCACTCGGCCTGCTGCTGCTGCTTCTGGCTGTCCCGTTGGCGGCCAACGATCCCACCGCCCAGGGATGGGACCACTTCTACAACCTGGAGTACCCCCAGGCCATCGCCTCGTTTGAGCAGGCCATCGCCGCCTCGCCCGAGGACCCGAGTCCTCACAACTTTCTGGCCCAGAGCATTCTTTACCAGGAGCTGTACCGCCTGGGGGCGCTCGAAAGCGAGATACTGACCGGCAACAACTACTTCATCCGGACTGAGAAGATCCGGCCCGATCGGGCGGCGGAGGAACGCTTCCGCTCGGCGGTGGACAAGGCGATCCAGCTGGCGCAGGCCCGGCTCAAAGCCAACCCTAACGATGAAACCGCCCTGTATGCGTTGGGGTCGTCCTACGCCATGCAGACCAACTACGATTTCATGGTGCAGAAGGCGTGGCGTTCGGCGGTAAGCGACATTTCCCAGGCGCGGAAATATCACAACCGCGTGGTGGAACTCGATCCCCAGCATTACGACGCCATGCTCACCCAGGGCGTTTACGACTACGCCCTGGGCAGCCTGCCCTGGCACGCCCGGCTGCTGAGCTTTCTAATCGGGCGTTACGGGGACAAGAACCGGGGCATCCAGACGATCGAACTGGTGGCGCGGCAGGGGAAGCGCAACCGGGTGGACGCGCAGGTGATGCTGGCCATTATCTACCGGCGGGAAAGGCGGCCCGCCAAGGCGGTCCAGGCGCTGGACCCGCTGATCCAGGCCTACCCGCGCAATTACCTATTCCGCATGGAGAAGGCGCACATGTACAGCGATCTGGGCAACAAGGAGGAGGCGCTCAAGATCCTGCGCGAGGTGGAACAAATGGCGCTCCGCGGCGGGCCGGCCTACTCGAAGATCCCGCTGGAGAAAGTGTATTACGCCATCGGCGACGTGCAGTTCTGGTACAACGACCTGGACCGGGCGCTGGAAAACATGCGCCGGGTGACCCGCTACCCGGAGCTGGACCTGCATACGGGGGTCCTGGCGTGGATGCGATTGGGCCAGATTTTCGATCTCACCCAGCGCCGCGCGGAAGCTGTGCGGGCTTACAAGCAGGCGATCCAGTTTGCGCCGCAGACCGACGCTGCCCAGGAATCCAGGCGGTATCTTTCGTCCCCGTACAGGCGCAAAGGCTGAGGCCGCCTATTACTCTACCGTGCACTTGACGGGCTGCTCGATAAACTTGGGCGTCTTCTCCGCCGTAAGTACCATCAGTGCATAGCGGCCCGGCTTGGCTCTGGCGGGAATCTTGAACTTGATGCTGGTCGCGGTCTGCTCGGTGACCACCACCTTGATGTCGGTATTGCCCACCGTCAGATAGACTTCCTTGACGTACTTGGCGTCCAGGTTCTCACCGGAGGCGGTAAGCTCATCTCCCACCTTGCCGTTACCGGGCTCTACGCTGGTCATGCGCGGCGTTTCCTGGGCCTGTCCCCCAATGCTAAGGGCGGCGAGGAGGACCAGCAGCCGCAGCAAGAACCGCATCGTCAGCCTCCTTCGTTGCAGCAAATCTACGGACATACTATGCTCCCGCGGCGAGAAATGCAAGTGTGGTAAACTGCCCCGTCGCGGCGCAGGCACTGGCGCCTGCGCCCCTACTTTTATGCGACCTAACCGCGTCAAGCAACTGCTAGAGGAAGGCAAGACCGCCTGGGGAAGCGCGCTTAACCAGCTCCGCTCGCCGGAGCTGCCCAGGCTTTATGCCGCCGCCGGGCTGGATTGGGCGTTTATCGACGCCGAGCACGGCTGCTACGACCTGGAGACGGTGCAGGACCTGATCCGGACGTCCCTGCTGACCCCTCTCACACCGATCGTGCGGGTGGCCGACCTGCAGTATTCCCTGATTGCCCGGGCCCTGGACGTGGGGGCCGAAGGGATCATCCTGCCGCGAATGGAATCGCCGGAGCTGCTGGAGCGGGCGGTGAGCTGGACCAAGTTTCCCGCTCAGGGCGTAAGGGGGTTCGGGCTAGCCTCGCCGCACGTGGGCTATCAGGACGCGACCTTCGAGGAGATCGTCCGCCACCTGAACGAAAACGTGCTGGTGGTACTGCAAATCGAGACCCGCAAGGCGCTCGAACGTTGCGACGAGCTGCTTTCGGTGAAGGGAGTGAATATCGTGATGGTAGGGCCGGCGGACCTGAGCATCGCGCTGGGGGTGCCGGGGCAGTTCAACCACCCTAAGATGATCGAAGCCATTGCGGGCGTGATCGAGTGCTGCCGGCGGCACGGCGTGCATCCCGGCATCCAGTGCCGGAGTGTGGCCATGGCCAAGGACTGGCAACAGAGGGGCATGCGGTTCATTGGCTGCAGCAGCGACATCATGTTCCTATGGGAAAAGGTGCGAGAGACGGTCAAGCAGCTTCGCGCTCTGGAGTAAAGCGGGCCGGGGCGCGTGCGGCGCTTTTCCTATCTGTGGCGGCCGCCTTGTGGGCAGCCAATGCGGACCTGATCCTTTACAACGGCAAGATCGTCACCGTGGACGAGAAATTCTCGATCGCCCAGGCGGTGGCGATCAAAGGCGGGAAGATCACTGCCGTGGGGGACACGAAGGCCGTCCTGGCGGCCCAACGGGGTCCGCGGACCCAGCGCCTGGATCTGAAAGGCCGTACCGTGCTGCCGGGGCTGGTGGACAGCCACGTCCACGCCCTGAGCGCTGGGCTGAGCGAATTTCGCCACCCGCTGCCGCCGCTCGATTCCTTCGCCGCCATCCAGGATTTCATCCGCGAGCAGGTGAAGACGACGCCCAAGGGGGAGTGGATCGTCGTGCCGCGCACCTTCCCCACCCGGCTGAAAGAGCTGCGGATGCCGACCCGGGAGCTCCTGGACGTGGCGACGGAGCATCCGGTGATGTTCGATGCGAGCTACACGGTGGTGGTAAATTCCCGGGCGCTCGCAATGAGCGGAATCACGCGCACTACGCCGAATCCGCCGGGCGGAGAGATTGTGAGAGATGCCAAGGGGGAGCCGAACGGGATTCTGAAGAACGCCCAGTTGCTGCTCAAGGGACTCGATCGCAGCGAGAGTTTCAGCGAAGCGGAAAAGCTCGAAGCCCTGGAGAAGATGCTGCGGCGCTACGTGGCGGCTGGGCTGACGGCGATCGGCGACCGGGCCGTCACGCCGGAAGAGATCGGGCTCTATGAGAAGCTGAAGGCCGAGAAGCGGCTGCCCGTCCGGGCGGTTCTGACCTGGCGCATCGACGCTTCCAAGCCCGTCGAGGAGCTCATCCGGCAAATCCGCACGGCCCCCTATGCAACAGGAAAAGGAGACGCCTGGCTGAAGTTCGGGGCGCTGAAGGTGACGCTCGACGGCGGGATGACCATCGGGACGGCCTACCAGCGCCTGCCCTACGGGCCGTTTGGGCGGCAGCTTTACGGGCACACCGAACCCAAAGACCGCGGCCTGCTTTTCATCGCCCCGGAAAAACTGAAAGCCATCGAGCGCGCCGCCCACGCCCGCGGCTGGCAACTTACGGCGCACGACCAGGGCGGCGGGGCGGTGGACGCGTTTCTCACGGCCCTGGAAGCCGCCGACTCCGACCGGCCGCTGGCCGCCAGCCGTTCCCACCTGATGCACGCCAGCTTCGAGAGCCCGGAAGCCATCGCCCGCGCCAAGAAGCTCGGGCTGCTGATCGACGCCCAGTCGGCTTGGCTGTACTACGACGCCCCAGCGTTGGAAGAGGTGTTCTCTTACGACGCCATGCGGTACTTCTACCCCATGCGCTCCTATCTGGATGCCGGTCTGATGGTGGCGGGGGGCAGCGACCACATGATCGGTTTCGACAAGAACCGGGCGGTGAACCCTTACAACCCGTTCCTGCAGATTTGGATGGCCGTCACCCGCCAAACCGTCCAGGGCGAGCCCTTTCACCCCGAGGAGAAGATCACGCGAGAAGAGGCGCTGAAGACCCACACCATCTGGGCCGCCTACATGCAGTTCGCCGAGCTGGAACGGGGCTCGATCGAGCCGGCCAAGCTGGCCGACCTGGTGGTGATCGACCGCGATTTCCTCGCTTGCCCGGAGGAAGAAATCAAGGCCATCGAGCCGGAGCTGGTGATCATCGGGGGCAAAACGGTATTTCAATAGCAGGCTGGTTCGTTAGTCAAACCGCTCGACTTCGAAGCCGAGTGCGGCGGCGGCCTCCGCCAGCACCCGATCGGCAGTAGCGATCTTCGCAACGCCGAGGGCATGCGCAATAGCCAGGTGCAGCGCATCAAGGCTCCTCAGAGGATGGGACTTCAGGCGCGTCAGAATCTCCAGAGCGGCTAAGGCATGCGCGTCCTCCAGCGGGTGGACGCTGAGGAAACCCGCGCGAACATCGTTTTCAAAGGCGGAAAACACCCGGTTCTCCATACGACCGTCGATGTCTCTGGAACGCCGCCGGCGCGCCAGCAGGCACCGAAACTCCAGGACCGTCAGCCGGCTGATCGTGGCCCGCTGCTCTCGCCGGAGGAAGGCCTCGAAATCGTCCGATCGGGCTTCATTCAGATACCATTTTGCCAGCGCACTGGTGTCGATGTAAGACGCTGTCATCGCTCGTCCCGGTCCTGGCGAACGAGAAGCTCGCTGCCCACCGGCAGGCGCGGCATTCTGGCGCGCAGATCGGCATGGGAGGGCAGGGACGGCGCCTGACGGACCGGAACCAGGCGGGCCAGGGCGCGGCCACGCCGGGTGACGAGAATTTCGCCTTCTTTTGCGACAACTTCGTCCAGATGCGCCAGCGCCGCCCGCATTTGTCTAATAGTCAGACTTTTCATATGCAGCGTTGTGTCACGTCTAGCCCAATTGTGACACAAAGGCGCGGAGTAGCGCAACGGAGAAGGCGGGCCCGGCCGCTGCCTACCGGGTGCGGCGCTGCTCTTCTTTGCGGGCTGGCGGCGTGCTCGCCTCCTGCCGCTTAACCAGGGGCGGCGTTTCGAGGGCCTTGCGCTGGTCGGCGGTGAGGCGCTCGAAGGCGGCGTCCAGGGATCTCTTGGTGATTTTGCCGTGGCTACCGGCGGCGGCTTTGTACATGGCGAGCAGAGCCTGGCCGAATTCGGTCTCGGTGGAGAAGCTGGGGACTTCGCCGAAGACGAAGACTTTGACAGCGTCGGTGAGGCGCTCGGCCCACTGGCTGGCGAGGCGAGAGGCGTCGGTCTCGCCGGCCAGGATCGCGTCACCTTCGGTGACCGAGGCGAGAGTGCGTGGGGATGGCGCGTTCTGGACGATTTCGAGGAGGGCGGGGCGGCCTTCGACGGTGTCCACAGCGAACCTGACCGCCGGGCTTTCCTTGAGCGGCTTGATCACCTCCTCGAGCGTGGCCACGAGCTTTTTGGCGCGGGCGGCGCCTTCGCCGGTGTCCATGGGATCGTCGATCATGAAGACGGTGAGCTGGCTTACCTTGATGGCCACCGGGACGCCCTTGGTCTTGCCTTCGTTAGTCATTAACGCATAGCTGATGACCGGCGGGGGAAGATCGGGACCGCCGGTGATCCAATCGAGGTACCAAACGGCAAAGCCGACGGCCATCGCGCCCAGGGCGAACAGGATCGTCATGGGCCGCAGCAGGACGGTCTTCCACGCCGGCTGTGCCCGCTCGGCGAAGGTGAAGGCGGTGGGCTTGGGCTTGTAAACCGATGCGGCGGGAGGTGGTGTGGATGGGGCAGGGGCAGGCCGCGGAGGGGGTGCTTCTGCCCTGCCGACGGGTGCGGGGGGACCGGGAGCTTCGACCTGAGCCGTGGCGGGGACGGACTCGGGCGCCGGAGGCTGCGGCGGCGCGGCTGTTTGCGCCAGCGGAGTCGAATCTAGGGGGCAAAACTGGAAGGCTATGTCCCACGTCTTGCCGCAAGTGGGGCATTTACGCGCGAGGGGCGTGGCGTCGAACGGGCAAAACTGGAAAGCCTCCTCAAACTGCCTGCCGCAACTGGGGCACTGGCGCCGGTTATCCATGGGCATCCGGGGAAAACTCCATTCTACATCGGGGACGCCTGACACCCGAGATCTGGCGCCTGCCGCTACGCCCACCACATTTCGGCCGGCTTCTCCTTCAGCACGACCTTATCCAGGAACTGGATGGCCTTGCTGAGGCCTTCGTCGACCGACATGAGGCTGTCCTCGTGCTCGATGGAGAGCACATAGTCGTAGCCGTACATGCGGAGGGTGGAGACGAACTCGTTCCACCACTCGGCGCCGTGGCCGTAGCCGACGGTGCGGAAGATCCAGGCGCGGTGGGCCTCGTCTTTGTAGGGCTTGGTGTCGAGCACGCCGGTCTTCGGCAGGTTGCGGTCGTAGATTTGGGTGTCCTTGGCGTGGCCGTGAAAGATGGCGCCGTCGAGCACGCGGCTGGCGGCGATGGGATCGATGCCCTGCCAGAACATGTGGCTGGGGTCGTAGTTGCAGCCGATCGAAGGGCCGGCGATCTCGCGCAGCCGGAGCATCGTCTCGGGGCTGTAGACCACGAAGCCGGGGTGCATCTCGATGGCGATCTTCACGCCATGGTCGGCGGCGTACTTGGCCCGCTCGGTCCAGTAGGGAATGACCTTTTTCTCCCACTGCCAGGCCAGAATGTCCAGGTAATCGGGCGGCCAGGGGCAGGTGACCCAGTTCGGATGCTTCGACTTTTCGCTGTCCCCGGGGCAGCCCGAGAAATCGATCACCACCGGAACGCCGAGCTTGCGGGCGAGCAGGATGGTCTTCTTGCTCACCTCCTGGTTCTCCTTGGCGATCTCCGGATTGGGGTGCAGGGGATTGCCGTGGCAGCTCAGGGCGCTGATCGTAAAGCCGTGGTCCTCGATTTTGGACTTGAACTCCTCGAGCTTCGCCTTGTTGTAGAACATCCCCAGTTTGCAATGGGGATTGCCCGGGTAGTTGCCCGTGCCGAGTTCCACGGTGGTGATGCCCAGCCCCTTCAGCTTTTCAATGACCTGGTCGAGGCTCAACTTGGCCAGCAAAGCGGTGAAAACTCCGACTCTCACGGGGGTCCTCCTTGGAAAGAAGTGTAGAATAGCACATCATGCTACGCTCCGGTCTGCTTCTGTTCATGAGTGGTTTGGCGGCTCATGCCGCCGATCCGACGATCACCATAAGCGTCGACGCCACAGAGGCGCCGCGCCGGATTTTCCATGCCCGCCTGGTTTTCCCCGCCGCGCCCGGGCCGCTCACCTTGCAATACCCTAAATGGATCCCCGGCGAGCACAGCCCCACCGGACCGATTGCCGACCTGGCCGGTTTGAAGATCACCGCGTCCGTGAGGCCGGTGGCCTGGAAGCGGGATGACGTGGATATGTACGCTTTCCACCTCGAGGTTCCGGTGGGGGCGAGCGCCGTGGAGGTCGCGCTCGACTTCCTTTCCCCGCCGTCGGCCGAGGGATTTTCCTCGGCCGCCTCGGCCACCGCGCAGATGACGGTTCTGAGCTGGAACACACTTCTGCTCTACCCGGAAGGCAAGTCCTCGAATGGGCTGACCTACAAGGCCGACTTGCGGGTGCCGGCCGGGTGGAAATACGGCACGGCCTTGCCGATTGCGAAGGAGTCGGGCGACACGATCGAGTTCGCCCCGGCCTCTTTGACCACGCTGGTCGATTCGCCGGTGATTGCGGGACGGTACTTCCGAACCGTCGATCTCAGCCCGGGGGCCGCGCCGGCGCACTATCTCCACATCGGGGCCGACAGCGCCGCCGCTGCCGAGATCAGCCCTCTGCTGGTCGCCGCCTACCGGCAACTGGTGGCCGAGACCGGGCCGCTGTTCGGGACGCGGCATTACCGGAGCTATCACTTCCTGCTCTCGCTCAGCGATCACGTGGCGCACTTCGGGCTGGAGCATCACGAGTCGAGCGACAACCGCGTGCCGGAGCGCACCCTGATCGAAGACAACCTGCGCAAGTTGAACGCGTCGCTGCTGCCGCACGAGTTCACCCACTCCTGGAACGGCAAGTATCGGCGCCCGCGGGGCCTGGCCACAGCCGACTATCAGGAGCCGATGCGCGGCGAGCTGCTGTGGGTCTACGAAGGGCTGACCAACTACCTGGGCGACATCCTTGCTCCGCGCAGCGGCATCCTGACGCCGGAGGAGTTCCGGGAAGCCCTGGCCATCCGCGCGGCAAGCCTCGATCTGCGCTCCGGGCGGGCTTGGCGCCCGCTGGCTGACACCGCCGTCGCCGCCCAGATCCTCTACCCCGCTCGCAAGGACTGGGCCGACTGGCGGCGAAGCGTGGATTACTATTCGGAAGGAACCCTGCTCTGGCTGGAGGCCGACGTCCTGATCCGAACCCGGAGCCAGGGCCGGCGGTCGCTCGACGATTTCTGCCGCCGCTTCCACGGCGGCCAGACCGGGTCGCCCGAGGTCAAACCGTACACCTTTGACGACATCGTGGCCGAGTTAAACACCGTCGAGCCCTTTGACTGGCGAGGCTTTCTGAACACCCGCCTCAACTCCACCGGCTCGCCTGCGCCGCTGGGCGGCATCGAGGGCAGCGGCTGGCGGCTGGTCTACAACGACGTGGCGCTGGCGCTGATCAAGGCCCAGGAAGAGGAAGAGAAGACCATCGACCTGAGTTACTCCATGGGGCTGCAGTTGAAAGAGGACGGCACGATCACGGACGTGGTTCGAGGGCTGGCGGCCGACCGGGCTGGCGTCCCTCCGGCGACCCAACTGATGGCGGTGAACGGCCGCCGGTTGAGCCGCGAATTTGTGCGCGCCGCGATCCGGGCGGCCAAAACCACTTCCGAGCCGCTGGAGCTACTGGTGAAGAACGGCGAGTATTATACGGCCTACCGCCTCGACTATCACCAGGGCGAGAAGTATCCGCATCTGGAACGCGATCCGGCCAGGCCGGACCTGCTCCGCGAGATCATTCGGCCCCGCGCGCTGCCGGTACAATAATGGGGATGTCGCTCACGGACCACGATCCCTTCTACCGGATCGCCAAGCTGCCGCCATACGTCTTCGCGGTGATCAACGAAATGCGGGCCCGGGCGCGGGCGGCGCAACAGGACGTGATCGACCTGGGCATGGGGAACCCGGACGGGGCGACACCTCGGGCGGTGGTGAACAAGCTTGCGGAGGCCGCGCGCAATCCCCGCAACCACCGCTACTCGGTTTCGCGCGGCATTCCGCGGCTGCGGGAGGAGATCACAAAGCGCTATAAGGCCAACTACAACGTGGACCTGGACCCGGAGACGGAAGCCATAGTCACCATGGGCGCCAAGGACGCCCTAGCCCACCTGCTGTTTGCGGTGATCGGACCCGGGGACGCCGTGGTCTCGCCCAACCCGGCTTACCCGATTCACCAGTACGGCGTGCTGATGGCCGAGGGGCATGCCTGCCTGCTGCCCATGCCGGATGCGGCAGCATTCCTGAGCGGGCTCGAGGATCTGTACCGGCGCTCGTCACAGCCGCCGCAACTGATCCTCATTTCCTTTCCGCACAACCCCACGACTCTTTGCGTAGAGCGGGCCTTCTTCCAGGCGGTGATCAATCTGGCCCGGCGGCACGGCACGATGGTGGTGCATGATTTCGCTTATGCCGACCTGTGCTTTGACGGCTATCGCGCCCCGAGCATCCTGGAGATCGAGGGCGCCAAGGAAGTGGCGGTCGAGATCTTTTCCATGTCGAAAAGCTACAACATGGCAGGCTGGCGGATCGGCTACTGCCTGGGCAACCGCGAGATGATCGCCGCGCTGGCGCGGATCAAGAGCTACCTCGACTACGGCGCGTTCCAGCCCATTCAGATCGCCTCGATCATCGCGCTGCGGGAGTGCGAGGAAGAAACGAAAAAGATTTGCGCCGTTTACCAGAAGCGGAGGGACGTGCTGGTAGAGGGACTGCGGCGGGCGGGCTGGCCGGTCACCCCGCCGCGAGGGACCATGTTCGTTTGGGCGCCGATTCCGGAGCGCTACCGGGCGCTTGGGTCGCTCGGGTTCGCCAAGCTGCTGCTCGAAAAGGCCCTGGTGGCCGTTTCGCCGGGCATCGGCTTCGGGCCGCACGGCGAGGGGTTCGTGCGCTTCGCGCTGGTGGAAAACGAAAGCCGTATCCGCCAGGCGACGCGTTCCATCAGGCAGTTTTTAGGCCAGTAACGCCCTTTTTGCAGGCGAGAGAAGCACCGGGGTACGGTCGGCTATGCCCAGCAAGGAAGAGTGGCGAGGCAAGATCGGAAAGATGAGCGACGAGGAGGTCGCCGAGTTCCTCTCGGGCAACCCGATCTGCCGCCTGGGCTGTCTCGATGAGGACGGCTGGCCCTACGTGGCGCCTTGCTGGTTTGAATACGGCGACGGCGGTTTCTACATCATCCCGCGCGCCCGCTCTGCCTGGGCGGGTTTTGTGCAGCGGAACCCCCGCGTCTTCTTGTGCATCGACGAATCGACCATGTACAACCGCCGGGTCCTGGTGAAAGGCGAGGCTACGGTTCTGGAGGAGCCGAACCTCGGCGGCCGGTGGGTCCAGATCGCGCGCCGCATGTCGCTGCGTTATCTTGGCGAGCATGGGCCGGATTACCTGGAACCGACCCTGGTCGAGCCGCGCTGGCTGCTGTTCGTGCGGCCCTTGAAGATGACAACCTGGCAAGGAGCGGATTGGGCCCGGCGCTACAAACATGCCGCGTGGTAGCCGGCCGGCAGGGGAAGAATCCATGGATATAGCGACGAAAATCAACCGCCGCAGTTTCTTCGGGCAGGCGACAGGAGCTTCGCTGGCCGCGCAGCGCCAGCCCTCCCGGGTTTTTTCTGATTATTTCCGCGTGGGCTGCCTGAACGTCTCGTCCTACTCACACTTGAAGGATCTCTGGGCGCCGCTCATCAACCCGCGACCGGGCGAGAAAGATACTCCCTTCACCGGCATGCGGATCACCCATTGCTGGGATATTGACCCTGACGGAGCGGAGGAGTTTGCAAGAATCTACGGTTGCCACCCCGTCAAGAACTTCGACGACATGCTGGGCAAGGTGGACGGCATCATCTCGGGCGGATATTACAACCATCCCTGGAACCACATCCTGCACGAGCCGTACCTGGAAGCGGGGCTGCCCAACCTGATTAACAGGCCTTTTGCCAACTCGCTGTCCAAAACGCGCCGGATGATCGAAGCGGCCCGGAAACACGGGGCCAAGATTCTGGCGCCTTCCAGCCACGAACACAACGAGGCGATCGCCCGCGCCCGATCCTGGGCCGCCGGCAAAAAAATACTCTGCTACAGCGCGACGAATTCTTTTGACGACTACCCCACCCACGGTGTCCACGGGGTTTACATGATTTGCCGGGCCATCGCCGAGGCAGGGAACCCCGTTGTGTCGGTGGGGTACCGGGCCAAGAGCTGGCACAGTCCGCCCGGCGTGATGGCCTTTGAGCACGCGGACAAGGACGGCCGCCCGTTCTTCGGCGCCCTTCACCAGGTGAGCGGTTCCTGGGGGACGCTCGAAATCCACACGCCGGAGGAATATGGCGGGAAGGATTTCGCCATCCAAAGGGGCACGGAGTATCCTTACGACAAAACGGAAATCTGGGCCCCCGCCCTCTGGGCGTTCCAAAATATGGCCCTACATGGCGTCATGCCGCAGACCTTGGAGCAGATATACCACAAGACCAACGTGTTTCTGGCCGGATGGAAGTCGGTTCTTGAAAATGGCGGGAAGCCAGTGAGGCTGGAGGAAGTCCCTGAAGACTGGGAATCACTTGTTGAACTTCCCAATCACCCCGGCGACCTCACGGTGTCGCTGTTCCAAAAGAAGTTTGGGAAGTGATGTGCCGGCCTAAGCGATAGCGGCCAGGCCTCCCGCTCCATCAAGCGGTTCTTACGGGGGTGACGCGCTCCCCTCACGGGCTGCCGCCTAAGAACGCCGCCGCTCTTTCCAAGACCTGCTCCTGAATCGCCGCTTCATCCCCGAAGCCGTGGAACCACTCTACATCTTTCTCCCGGCGGAACCAGGTGATCTGGCGCTTGGCGTAGTGGCGCGTGTTGCGCTGGGCGTAGAAGACGGCCTCGCGCAGGTTCAGCTCGCCCCGCACGTTCTGCAAAGCCTGGCGGTAGCCGTGGGATTCGAAGGGCTTGACGGTGGAGGGAATGCCGCGGGCCAGAAGTTCCCGGACTTCCTCGACCAGGCCCGAGGCAAACATGGCCTCCGTTCGGCGGTCGAGGCGGTCGTAGAGGGCTTCGCGATCGGGCAGCAGGCCAACTTTCAGGATCGAGAAGCCCTCGAGGGAGCGGCGGCCTTCAGCGTAGAGCTCGGTGATGGGGCGGCGGGCGAGGAGGATGACCTCGAGGGCGCGGATCATCTTAGGCGTGTCGTGGGGATGGATCTTGCGGGCCGCGTGGGGATCGAGGCGGGAGAGCAGGCGATGCAGGCGTTGGGGGGGGCGCTTCGCGAGCCGGCGGCGGAGGTCCTCATCGCGGGTCGGACCCGGGAAAAGTCCTTCCAGCAGGGCGCGGAGATAGAAGCCCGTACCTCCTACTAATATAGGCAAGCGGCCTCGGTCGCGGATCCTGGCCAGGACTTCAGCGGCCCGGCGGGCGAACTCTCCGGCGGTGAAGACCTCGTCCGGCTCCAGGATATCGATCAGGTGATGCGGGACGCCGCGCCGCCCGGCCTCGGTGAGCTTGGCGGCGCCGATCTGGAAATGCCGGTAGACCTGGATGGAGTCGAAGTTTACGATCTCGCCCGAGAAGCGCGCGGCCACGGTGAGCCCCAGTTCGCTCTTGCCGCTGCCGGTGGGGCCGAGAATGGCGACCAGGGGGTGCATGCCTCGTACTATGATAAGAGCCTGACAAGGACTCCACGATGAGAAAACTTCGGCTCGCGTTGTTGATGGTGGCAGTAGCAGAGGTGGCGCTGCCGCAGGTAAATCGCGCCCCGCTTCCGCCGCCCTATCAGTCGCGCTCGGTGAATAACGGGCCCCGGGTGATCTCGCGTCCCGCGGGCGCAGCGCTGCACCTGCCGCCCGGATTTGCCGTGGAGTTGTACGCGGAGGGATTCGAGGTCCCGCGGTTCATGCTGCTGGGACCGGGGCAGGAACTGCTGGTGGCCGACAGCGCTTCGCCCGGGGCGGTCAATGTGATGACCGGGAAGGACCGGCGCAAGCTGGTGGACGGCCTGGACCGGCCTTACGGAATGGCTTTCTGGAAGGATTACCTCTACATCGCCGAGACCACCGCGCTCAAGCGGTATCACTACGATCCGAAAGGAATGAGGATCATCGGCAAGGGGGAAGAAATTGTCCCCATGCACAGCTTCGGCGACGGCCACTGGACCCGGACGGTGCTGTTCGACCGCGAGGGCAAGAAGATGTACCTGACGGTGGGTTCGGAGTCGAATGTGTCGCCGGGAGAGGACCCGCGGCGGGCGGCGATC
>JACQDG010000101.1 GCA_016201185.1 Acidobacteriota bacterium
CCCTGGCCGCTGATGGCGTAAACCTTCTTGTCCTTGGCTGAGTAGATCAGGATAGGACATTCGCCGCCGAGACCGAAAAGATTGAACTCCAGCACGGCCTGGGCGAAGACCTGGGCCACGCCGGCGTCGATGGCGTTCCCGCCCTGCTCCAGCATCTTGACTCCGGCGCGCGCGGCCAGCGGATGGCCGCTCACCGCCATGCCGTGGGTTCCCATCACCACCGGGCGGGTGGCGGCGGAGCACAAGAGAGCGCCCGCCACAAGCAACATGGCGATTCTTGAAGCTCGGTTCATGCCCTAGATACTATCACGCCGGGTCCACCCCGAGCGCCCCGACACGGTAGCCCGCCGTCATGCCGCCGTCGAGAACGAGCACGGCTCCATTGATGAAAGCCGATCGGTCGGAAGCAAGGAAGAGCGCGCACTCCGCTACATCCGCCGGAACGCCGAACATACCTGCGGGATACAGAGCGCGGAGGTCGGCCTCCAGCCCGGGATGCTCAGCGTAATACCGGCGGGAGCTCTCCGTCAGGATGGTTGCCGGGCAGATGACGTTCACCCGGATGCCGGAGCGGGCGTACTGGACGGCCAGCAGGCGGGTCAGCGAGACGATGCCGCCCTTGGCGGCGGTGTAAGCGGCGAGATGAATTCCCGCCAGCGCGTTGACCGAGGCGATGTTGACGATCACGCCGGTGCGGCGCTCCAACATCCCGCGCAGAGCTTCGCGCGCGCAGAGGAAGACTCCCTTCAGGCACACGGCCAGGATGCGGTCCCAATCCGCTTCGGAGACCTGATGGAGGAAGCCGTCGCCGGACCACACCGCGGCGTTGTTCACGAGGATGTCCACGGGGCCGGCGAGGCGGAAGGCCCGCTCCACGTCGGCGGCGACGGAAACGTCACCCGCCACCGGCTCGCAGGTCCCGCCGGAGGCCCGGATCAACGCGGCGGTCTGAGCGTTGCCGGCTTCGTCCGTATCCAGCGAGACGATCCGCGCCCCTTCGGCGGCGAAGCGTTGCGCGATCTCCCGGCCGATGCCGTTAGCGGCGCCGGTGATCAGGGCCGTCTTACTTGCCAATTGCTGAGACATTTCCCTCACCCAGAACTGCGGGATCGATCTCCACACCTAGCCCCGACCCCTCGGGGACGAAGGCGCAGCCGTCCTGGAATTGAATCGGCGGGCGGCCCGCGCCGTGGGTGTGGTAGAGCGGACCGATGATGTCGTGGTCCACTGTCCGGGCCAGGTTCGGGACGGCCACTGCCAGGTGCAGCATGGCCGCCGAGCCAATCTCCCATTCCAGGTTGCTGCCGATGACGCAAGGGAGGCCGGCCGCCGAGGCCAGGTGCGCGATCTCAAGCGAGCGCCGGAGGCCGCCATTCTTGCCGGGGTAGATGCTGATCAGGTCGCAGGCGTCTGCGCGGATGGCTTCGAGAGCGTCCTGCGTGGTGAAGATAGATTCGTCGAGAAGGACAGGGATGGAGGTGCGGCGGCGCAGCCGGGCCGAGCCGGCGAAATCGCCGCGGCCGAGCGGCTGCTCGAGCGCGTTCACGCCGAGGCGCTCCAGGCCGGGAATAGCCGCCAGGGCGTCGCTTTCCGACCAGCCGCCGTTGGCGTCCACGGCGATGCGGAAGCCGTCGCCCAGTGCGGAGCGGACGGCCTCCAGGCGGACGATGTCCTGGGCCGGATCCAGCCCGACCTTTACTTTGACCGCCCGCAATCCCTGTTCGGCGGCGCTCTCCGCCACACGCGCGGCCTGGGCCGGCGGGAAGGCGCCGATGGAGAACTTCAAGGGGATTTGCGGCGCGCGGCAAGGGCCTCCCAGCAGGGTATTCACCGGCGCATCTAACGCCTTGCCCGCCAGATCCAGCAGCGCCATCTCCAGCGCCGCCTTAGTAAAAGGATTGGCGACAAGAACACGGTCCATGGCGTCGGCCAGGGCTGCCGTCTCGAGCGGGTCGCGGCCGGCCAGCACCGGCGCCAGGACTTCGCGGATGGCGGCCAGCGCGCCGGCCTGCGTCTCCCCGCTCCAAATGGGCATGACGCTCGCTTCCCCATAGCCCACCAGGCCATTGTCCGTGCGGATCCTAACGAGCACGTAGCGGGAGACGCGGTGCTCGCCCAAAGAGCTGATAATCGAGACTTCCGGCCGCGTGGAGATAGAAACCGGGTAGGCCTCGACAGCGGTGATTTTCACGCTTTCACCTCCGCCATCAGCCGCATGGCATTTTCCCCCAGGATCGCCCGTCGCTGGCCGGCAGTGAGCGGCGCCGATTCGATCTTGGCCAGGTTCCATTTTCCAGCGGCGGCGCCCCCGATGGGGAGATCCGTGCCGAACAGGATCCGTTCGGCGGGAATTCGCTCCAGGGCAAAAACCAGGTCGGCCACCTGCGCCCCGGAGGTTTCCAGGTACACGTTAGGACAAAGCTCGGCCGCGCGCACCGCGTCCAGAAAGAGCAGTTTGCCGAAGTGGCCGATGATGAAGGGGGCCTCAGGGAAGCGGCGCGCCTGCTCCATCACCTGGAAAGGCTGCGAATAGGGGGGTGTGCCGGTGTGGAACAGTACCGGGATCCGGTATTTCGAGCAGACTTCCAGGCAGGGATAAAGGTAGGCGCTGTTCGCCGGGAAGGATTGCAGCCAGGGGTGGAACTTCAAGCCTTTGAGACCCAGTTCTTCAAAGGAGCGCCGCAGTTCCGAAGCCGCGGCCTCGGGGTCCTGGTTGGGATAGGTCGTGCAAAAACCTATGAAGCGATCCGGAGAGCGCCGGACGGCGGCGGCGATCTCATCGTTGGCCCGGCGATGATCGTTGAATCCGTACAACCCGGCCAGGGTGAGCAAGAAGCAGCGGTCGAAGCCGATCTCATCGAGCAGCCGTACGATGGCTGCTGCATCCCACACCTGCACGTCGGAAACGCCGGCCTTCTTCTTGTAGGCGTAGTAGCCGGTGGTGTCGGTGATCAGGTGGATGTGGCTGTCGACGATCATCGGTGATCCAGCAGGCGCAGGGCGTTGACGCCGAGAATTTTTTCCATGTCGTGGTTCGACAATCCCGGCAGCAGGCGGATTTTCTCGATTTCCGACCGATAGGTACTGAAAGGATAATCCGAGCCGAAAACCAGTCGTTCGGGACCGATGGCGCGGACGATGGCTTCCAGGTTGCAGAGCTCGTTCTTCGAGGTTTCGGCCCAAAGATTGGGGCAAGCTTCGAGACAATAAAGGACATCGAAGTGAAAATCCCAGCCGGCGTGGCCCAGGATGAAGCGGCCCTCGGGATAGCGGCCGGCGAGATCGGCGATCTTGTAGGGGACGGCGAGCAGCGGTGCGCCGCCGGTGACGTAGACCGGCAGGGCGAGGCGCACGGCCTCCTCCACCAGGGGAAAGACGAGGGGGTCATTGGCCTCGAAGCCGTGCAGCATGGGGTGGAGGATCAGGCCCTTCAGGCCCAGCGTTTCCCGGGCGCGGCGAAGCTCGTCGAGCGCGGCGGCCAGCATCCAGGGATTGATGGTAGCGAAGCCGGTAAATCGCTCGGGAAAGCCGAGCGCCAGAGCGGAGATCGCGTCGTTGCCCTCCCGGTTCCAGTGTGCGGCGAATTCCCCGGCCGAGCCCACCACGGCGCGCTCCACATTATGCTGGTCCATTTCGCGCAGAAGATCTTCCGCCGTCATCCGGTACTCGCGGTAGCGGAAGAAAGCGGCGCCGAAATGGCAATGCAGGTCGATGATCATGGGGACGCCAGTCATTGATGCAATGCTGCGCGCATAAACAGGCGGCCGGAGATGAGCATGACCAGAAGGGCGGCCGCAGCAGCCGCGAATCGGCCTCCCACCAGGCTGAAGAAGGAAACCGTCATCGCGAAGTAGAACAAGATACCGCAGATGGAGGCTCGCATGTCGCGTCGGGTTTCCGCGTGCACGGCAGCGATTTCCGCCGCCGGCAGGTTTTCTCGCACTGGACCCCACCAGCCGATGGGGCGGACGCTCTGGTAGAAGCCACGCAGCACCTCCATCGATTCCGGCCGCGTGAGCAGCGTGGCGAGAAGGATCGAGAGCCAGCCGAGGCCAAATAGAATGCCGAAGCCGGCCCAGAAGGGATACCGGTCCAGGTTACCGAAGGAGGGTACTAGGCCGTCGAGATTCCAGCCCGTTGCGCTGCGCCACCAGGCCCGCAGAGCGGCCGGCAGCACGCGGTCCGAGCCGAACCAGACCACGTAGCCGGCGGGGAATGCGCCAAGGATACCGGCCATGTCCCCAAAGACGTTCGTGCGCCACCAGAACCACTTCAGCCAGGCCAGGGGCAGGGGAAAAACAACCAGGGCCGAATTGATGAACAGGACCCATTTATCAAGCTCGGCCGGTTCGATCGCCGCGCCCCAGGCCAGCGCAGCCACCAGCAGCAGCCCCGAGAAGACACGGCTCATCAAGACATAGTCGCGATCCGAGGCATGGGGCCGCAGGCTCAGGCGGTAGAGATCGTTCATCAGGTAGCCGGCGGCCCAGTTCACCATGGCGGAAATGGCGGCCATGTAACCGGCCAGGCCACCGACCAGCAGCAGGCCGAACAGTCCCGCCGGGGCATGCTGCTTTACCAGTTCGCCCCAAAGCTGCGCCGGAACCGGCACCGTCGCCGGCGCCTGGAGGGAAGCTGCCGCCAGGCCCATCAGCAGAAACGGGACCAGGCGGACCACCAGCGCCAGAAAACCGTTGAACATCTGGCCGAGAACGGCGTCCCGCTCGCTGCGCGCCGCCATGTAGCGCTGCGCCGTCCAGCCCTCGCCGGCATACGGCGAGCCGGCAAAGAACAGCCCTTGCAGGCATAGAGCCAGAAGTGAGATCGCCGTGAGACTCCCGCCCCAGGGCAGGGGCTGCACAAAGGAAACGCCGCGCAAGGCCGAGATCCGGCTCCAGGCCTCATGGAAGCCGCCGGCCTTCGAAACCAGCAACAGCCCGAAAACGGTGTTGCTGACCATCAGCAGGCAGAACTGCAGCACGTCGTTGTAGGCCACGGCGAAGAGGCCGGAAAGCAGGGTGTAGACCAGGGTCACAACGCCGAATACTGCTAATATCTGGCCGTTCGACCAGCCGAGGATGGGAGACAAGGTGGCGGCCATCCAGGCGGCCACATAGGCCAGCAGAGTCAGGCCCCAGGCCAAACAGGCGTAGACGGCAAAAACGTTGCGGTACACCCGGGCCGCCCGCCCGCCGTAGCGCCGCTCGATAAACTCGCCGCTGGTGACTACGCCCAGCCGCCGCCACATCCGGGCCCACAGCACGGCCACCAGCGGCATCCAGATAACCCAGCTCACCCAGGCCATCAGCCAGAGGCCGCTGAAACCGCCGAGGAAGAAGACCATCAGGAAGCCCTGGCCGCCGCCGGTGTAGGCGGCCGAGTCCGACAGGCCGATGACCCACCAGGGCAGGTTGCGGTTGGCGATGAAGTAGCCCTCGACGCTCTGGGCCGCGCGGCGGTGGAAGTGTAGCCCGACGGCCATCAGCAGGGCGCAGTACGCCGCCAGGATGAGCCAGTCCAGCGAGGTCATGGCCGGAAGGAGGCCGCTATTTCCAGCCGGTCGCCGGAAGGGAGCGGAATCTCTTCGCCGGAAAAGTCGCTCCACGGCCGGCCGTCGATCGTCACCTCGCCGAGCGGCCGGCCCGAAGGATGGGCCAGGCGGAGAATCACTTGCCGGGCGCTGAAGCCCGGCGAGCGGGTTACGGTGGCGCGGACGCCGCCGGCCGAGGCTTCCGTTTCGAGCGAAACTTTGCCGAAAAAGGTCAGCGCGTCGCGCACGACGATTCTTTTCCCCGGCTCGAACCAGTGGGGTGGCGCGCCGTCGAGCAAGCGAAGCGTGTCCTGCGGAGAGGTCTCGATCGTTTCGCGCACCAGGGCCATGCGGAGCATTTCGAGCGCCATGCCAGGGCCGGCCGAAAGCGGTTCCCCTTCGGTGCTCTGCCAGCCCTCGAAGCCCCAGCTCCACTGGAAATACCAGTTCCACAGGTTGCGCTGGTGTTCCCGCCACATCGCCGCGTTGCTCACGCGCAGGGGAAACACGCCCGCGACCTCCGGAAAGCTGTACAGGTTGTGCGACATGCCGTGAGCGAAAATGCCGTAGAGCGAGGTCCAGAAGCGGTCGCGCCGGCCCTGCTCGAGCAGACTCTCGTAGTAGCCTTTGCCGTAGATCTGATCGAGACCCAGGGTGAAGCGCGCCAGCCCTGCCAGCACCCCTCCGCGCGCTTCCATGTAATCCGGAACCCAGGCGGCGCGCGGGTCGTCATTTTCAAACAGCTTCACTTCTCCCAGCATGGGCGCCATCAGGTTCCAGTAATTGCCGAGGTAAGTCCAGGTATTGCTGACAGGCGTGTTAATCCCGAGGAAGGAATAAGCCGGTTCCTTTTCCCGGTACTCGCCGCCCGAGCCGATCTCGAACGACATGGGCAGGAACGGCGGCTTGGAATCCCGGTCGGCGAGCTTGTCCGCCAGTTGCCACAATCGGCGGCGATAGCTGTCGGCCTCCTCCTGGTATTGGCGCGCCTGCCGGTGCTGCTCGAGAACGCGGAACATCAGGGCCGTGTCGTTCAGGCCACGCCAGCAAGTGGCGTTCGAGTAGAAGCTATAAGCGGGGGTCCGTATGTCTCCGCCATAGGCGTGCCGGGGCAGGATGCCGGGGTACTTGCGGTCCCGATCTTCGTTGGTGACGCGGAGGGTCCAGGCCGCAGCCGCCGCGAGCTCGGGAGCGATTTTTTCCAGCCACGCGCGGTCTTTCGTGAGCCGGTAGATCGTCGCCGCGTACCAGGGCTCCAGGCCGTTGCGGTATTGGTGATGGTAATTGCTCTTGTCCATCAGCTCGGGGGATAGCATGATGGAAAGGATCTTCTGCGCCTCGGCCGGGTAGCCGTACTGCGCCAGGGCCACGGCCGGCCAGCCCTCCTCGATGCCGAAGTACATTTCGTAAAAGTACGCCCCGTAACGGACCAGCGAGTCGCCGTCCAGGGTGATGATGAGCGACTGGGCCAGCAGGTTCTTGTAGATATTGTTGAGCGGCGGCTCGGGGACTTCGATCTTCATCCCCGCCTCGAGCTTGCGGTTCCACCAGGAGCGGAAGCGCTCGAAGGAAGCTTGCCAATCGAGGTGGCGGAGAGCGTCGGCCGCACGGAGGGGCCTTTCGACCGAAGGAATAAAGAACCGCAGGGTCTCAGTTCGTTTGGGCGCGAGTGAGAGCGGGTATCGAAGATGGTTCTCGCGTGGTGTGCCTTCCCAAACGCCCGCCGCCTCCGAATAAAGAATGACCTCGCCGGCGGCCGAGCGGACCGTGTGTTTGTCAGGGTCGAGGGTATAGCCGGTGGGCTGGGGATCGAAGAAAAAGACGCTCGTCTTTTCTCCGGGACTTCGCTGGCTGCGGCGGCGGCCCATGGCCAGGGTGAAGGCCGTGCGGCCCGCGGCTTCGGAGCGATTGGTTACCGTCACTTCGGCGACCGTTCCGTATAGCTCATCGTCCGGCGCAGTGACGTAAAGGCGCTCCTCGAAGTCAAAGGCGCCGTCGGAATAAGTGGTGACGGTGCCAGGCAGATAGCCGTCCAGGTAATGCGACGCGGCGTGGGTCCACTGGGCCCCGAAGAGCTGTTTTCCGACTCCGGCGGCAGGAGCGAACCAGCGGTCGCGCTTTGCGGCTTTCTCGTCCGCCGTTTCTTCCACCATCAGAAACGTCCCGTTCGACAAAACGATCGTTTCCTCACGATCCGCCGGCCGGCCGATGGCCGTCTTCGCGAAATCGAGCGGCAACAGCAGGCTCTGCATGGCAGCCAGGTCGCGGCGAGTCTGCCCCCGGAAGCGCGCGCCCAGCAGGTCCACGCGGGATTGCTCCACCTCGCGGAAATAGCGTTCCGCCTCGGCATCGAGCCGGGCTTCCAGTTTCCGGATGGGCTGATTCCCGGTAACCCGAAGACGCTCGGTCGAGATGGGCTGGAAGCGCGCTTCACCGGCGCCAGGAAAAGGCAGAGGCTCGACAGCCCGCCAGCCGGCGCCGTCCCACCATTCAACTCGCAGCGGATCGGCAGCAGCCTCGGCCTTCACGTGGTTCACCAGCATCCGGCGAGGCCAGCGGATCTCGGCGGCTCTCCCGGGCACGATGCGCGCGCCGGCCTCGGGGACGGCCATATTGCCTCCCGGCTCCAGCCAGGCCGGTATGGAAGCGAGCGCTCCGAGAACACGGATGCCCGGTGTAACAGCGGCGCCAGTTCCTTGCGCGGCCTGGATTTCCCGTACGGCATAGACGCGGTGGCCCGGATCGGCGTTCTCGGGCTGGGAGAGCAGCACGCGCAGGCGCGTCGTGCTGACGGGAGCAAAGCGATACGTCCAGCGAACCGCGCCGCTGCCCTGGAGCGGCGCGAATTCCGCCTGCTTGCGGTAGTCGATCTCGATGACTGCCGGGAGGTCTTGCCAAGCCGTTCCAGCCCAGAATTGGAGCGCCTGCCCGGCGAAGGCTGGCTGGTAGGCGCGGCCGAAGAGCGTGGCGTAGTCGATTTGCAGCTCGCCAAACGTTTGCGGCTCCTTCCACTCGAGGCCTGCGTCACAGGGATCGTTGTGCGGGCCGGCGCAGAGGACCTCGTAGGTCTGCGGGTCGGCGTCGGCCACGGCCGCGGAAAGCGGCCTCGGCTCCGGTAGCCAGCTTCGCGGCTCGGGTTGTGCTGCGGCGAGAACTGAGGCCAGAAATAAAACGGTGGCGGCGCTTGCGTTTCGCGTTAGGACCACTCGAGCATTATAGTCCGATTTCGCACCCGAACCGGGCTATGCGGCCGCCGCAGAGTCAGCCTTGTTGGAGACCCTGCCAAAATGTGCCCCTGCGTGGCAGATGCGCGCCGTCCGGGGGGCACTTGCGGAGGGAGGGCCTTTTGCCTTACCATAATTAAGGAATGCCAACGGCCACCCTGACAAGCAAGGGACAGATCACAGTACCGATGCCCGTGCGGAACCTTCTCGGCCTTAGGACCGGCGACCGGGTCGACTTCGTCCTGGGCCCGGATGGACGTGTCTCGCTCGAGGCGAGGCGGACCCCGTTTGAAAAGCTGCGTGGAATCCTTAGGAATCCCCGAAGGAAACCTCTAGGCGTGCGCGCTATGGACAGCGCCATTCGGAAGGCGGTACGAGCTCGATGGGAGCGTGCCGCCGGGTCCGCCCCCAAATGACCGGCCTGGATACCAACGTCCTGGTTCGCTTCCTGGTAGAGGACGATCGGCGGCAGACGGATCGTGTTCATCGCTTCCTGGCAAGATCCAGGACCCTTGGGGAGCGCGTCTATATATCGGCCGTCGTTTTGTGTGAGACGGTGTGGGTTCTCCGGTCCGGGTACGCTAAGTCGAGAGCTGAAATCCTGGAAGCTGTGCAGCAACTTCTCAGCACCGACATTTTCCTGGTGGAAGAGGAGGATTCCGTTCGTGCGGCGTTGCTGCTGTGTAGGACTGGAAAAGCCGACTTTGCCGACTGTCTGATCGGCCAGATCCATCTCGCCAGGGCATGCCGCAGTACGGTCACGTTTGACCGGTCCCTGAGCGCGACCCCTGGTTTTACGATTCTGTAATTTTGAAAGCGATTCTCGCCCTCAGCCGGTCGGCTTCGAACCGCCTTCGTACGACGATCATAAGCAGCACGGCTGAAGCCGCCGCCGCCAGAGCCACCCACAGCATCAGAGCCTCGATGCCAAAGGATTCCTTCCAAATCCCTGCGAAAAACATGGCCAGCCCGCCCGCCACGCCGCCGATCATGTTGAGCGTCCCGGCGGCCAGTCCGTAATTGCGCTCGGCGACCACGTCGTAAGAGGAAGCGAAAATGTTAGCCATCATCCCGGCGGCGAAAAAGCCAAAGCCCGCCGAGGCTATCTTCAGGAGCGCCAGCGTGCGGACCGCCAGAGTGAGCCAGGCAAACGGGGCGCAGAGGAGAAGGCCGAGGGCGGAGATGTAGAAGCGGCCGGCGGGCGCGCGCTTGACGGCCCAATCGGCCAGCGCCCCTCCAGAGAGAAGGCCGGCGATGGTACTACTCTGAAGATAGAGGGTCGCCATCAGTCCGCTTTCCGCCATGGAGAGCCGGTAGCGCTCGTAAATGAAGCTGGGCAGCCAGGCATAAAACATCCACAGCATGGCGCAGAGGGCGAAGAAGGCCACAGCTAAAGCCAGGTAGCACCGGGAGCGGAGAATGTCCCCGGGCCGGGCGCGGTCCTGCTTCCTCTCAGTTCGCAGGCCAGGCAGGCGGCGGAAGAACAGCACCAGCACGGGCGCATAAAGCAGGCCCACCGCCGCGAGCCAGGTGAAGGCCGCTCGCCAGCCGGTGTGATCGGCCATCCAGCCGCCAAACCAGCCGCCGGCGATGATTCC
>JACQDG010000110.1 GCA_016201185.1 Acidobacteriota bacterium
ACCCCCGCGAAGCGTGCCTGGAAGCTCTCAAACGGCTTGCCCGCAACTTCAACAACGACAAAGAATGGCTCTCCAGCGTCGGCATCAACTTCTACGCGCTGCGCAAGGACGGCGAGCACGGAGGCGCCGGCCTGTGGACCACCGTTGACCGCAAAGGCGAGCGGCACCTGCCGCGCTACGTGGTCAACGACGACGGCGCCAGTCGGTTTGTGGATGGGGCGCATCTGTTGGAGAGGCGGGAGACGTAGCGCAGGCTGGAGCCGGGATTCGCTTGGGAAAAAGGCGGTCTTTTGCCTATTTGTAATTAAAATAGCAATTAATTGAAATATTTTTGCTCGGCGGGCCTTGTTTTTTCACCTTTTCGATTGACCGGCGGCTGAGGCTCCTCTAATATAAAGTTAATGTTGGTCGGGGGGGAGGAGTTCATGGCCGCGCAAAGCGGGCAAGATTTCCAAGAGCTTCTTGAGGGAGCCGATTCGGATGGGCCCAGGGCCGCCGGGCACATTATGTCCGGGGAACTTGTGTCGTCAGGAGGAGTGTGGGCACTGACCTTGATCGGTGGGTTGTCCACGGTTCTGGCCCTGTGGCTGATCGGGGCGCGCTGGGAATCGGCGATGGTTCCCTGCACGCCGGGCGGCGGGCCAGGGCCGAGCGAAAAGGCGCTCTTGACGATGGTCATCCTCATGGGGACACTAGGCGGGCTCCTGCATTACAGCAGTTCTCTGGCCCTGTTAGTCGGCAACCGGCGATTGCGGAGAAGCTGGGTGGTCTACTACTTGCTGATGCCATTGGAGGGCGCTTCGCTGGCCGTCGTTTTTTACTTGCTTTTTCGAGTGGGCGTCCTCAACCCGACCACGTCGACCGGCGGCGGGACCTGCCACCTGAACTTCATCGGTATTTACGGCTTCGCGGCCCTGGCGGGACTGTTCACCAAGCAGGCGCTGGAGATGCTGGCCGACGTCTTCGGCTCGGTTTTCAAGAGGGTGCAGGCCAAGGACCCGGCTGTTGACGCCGGCCGCCGTGACTACTTGCGCAGCGAAGCGACCGGAAAATAGGGGCCCGTAAACCTTCCAACTTTTACGCCCTGCGCAAAGACGGCAAGCACGGAGGCGCCGGCCTGTGGACCACCGTTGACCGCAAAGGCGAGCGACACCTGCCGCGCTACGTGGTCAACAAAGACGGCGCCAGCCGGTTTGTCGAGGGCGCCTATTTGCTCGAAAGGCGCGCCTAGAGCGGGCCTCATCCCGGCATCGTGGGGAAGACGGTGGGGTTGGACGGCCGGGCCTTTACCGTCGTCGGCGTGATGCTGCCAGAGTATCATTTCGCCAACATCACTCTAGAACTTCGAGTGAACGTCGGCAGATCCTCGGCGTTTTTCATCGTGAGGAGACCGTAATGTCGGAAAGCCTGGGTATTACCCAGCGCCACAATAAAAAACCTGTTGACTTTTCCGCTGCCAGGAATAAAAATAAGGACGAAGAAACCGCTCATCGGTTACTGATGAGATCTACGACCCAGGGGACGCTGACGCTATCCCGGCTGGTTACCGTCCTCTGGGGCCAGCGCCGCGGTTGAGCGCGGCATCCGCAAAGCCGAGGTCGAGGAAATCGCCGGCGGCCCCAGGCTCGAGAAGCGCCTGATTATCTGATAAAACAGGAGTGACCTATGATGAGGCCAGCCGTGTTGGCGCTACTCGCGCTCGTCGTCTTTCCGGGCCGGGTGAGGCCAATCGAGAAGGAAGATCTCCTCTCAAAGTACCGGGATAAGTTTGTCGTCGTGATAAACGAAGGCATGTCAACGGGCGTCTGCCAAGGTCACCCCGGACGGAAAGGCCTACTCGGCTGGGAGACCCCAACCATCAACATTATCGTGAAGGGGCCGGGGCCCGGAGACATTCAAACCAAAAGCCTGCTCCTTGCGCCGCCAGGATGCGGAAACATCACGCCGGAGCCTACACACAAGGGCGAAGTACTCAAGGTTTCACACGTAGCCTTCCACGCTGGCTATCTGCAGCTCTCTGTGGAAAATATTTCGGCGCACTCCATTACCCGCGGGGTTGGCGCGTTCGGCCACGAGAGCCTCGAGAAGGGGAGCGCATTTATTCGGCTCCGTGCCGGCAACGACGGCAAGGACCTCGACGCGGCTCACGCGCTTTCCGCGCACTGGTTTAGAGTCTTCGACACTGCCGACGAGGCATCCAGGTTCGGCAACACTGCAAGCGGCGTATTCGTCAGGCAGGTGAAGGCTGGCATGTCCTTCGCCGAGGTCGAAGAAGCATTGGGAGTTCCGCAGGCGCGTGTAGATCTAGGGGAAAGGGTTCTTTACAAGTACAAGGACATGGCCATCGAATTCCACGATGGCAAGGTGGTGGACGTTCGTTGAGGAATGTAACTCAGCGCAAAAACCAATTCGCTCGGATCACCGCGTCGAGCGACGCCTGCCGCGCTACGTGGTGAACGACGACGGTACCAGCCGGTTTGTTGAAGGGGCTTATCTGTTCGAGCGGCGGGAGTAACGCGGGCCCCCCGCGGTTCCGGCGTGATCACTTGCGCAGCGAAGCGACCGGAAAATAGGGGCCCGTAAACCTTCGTCGCCACCAGGCGCCGCTGGTCCGGCGGCCGGGGAAATCGGTGAAGTGGTAGTCGTAGCGCGAGGCGCGGATAAAGCGTGGCGGGGCATTGGGGAAAGGATTCTTTTCAAGCAGGGCCAGCACCTCGGGAGATCCTTCGAGCAACCGGACCATGAAGTTCACGAACCAGGGGCTGTTGCGGTAGTCGCCGAGTGCAGCGAACCACATCTGCCAGTCGAGCCGCGGCTGGTGCGGGGCCACGACGGGGGGCGGCCGCTTCACGTCCCCCGGCTTGTATTTGAATTCATACGCTAGCCAGGTCTGGCCGTCGTTGCTGCCCTCCACCACGATCTCCGGGCGGGACGTGGTCATCACGGCAAACAGGCCGTAGCCGCTGACGATATGGAACTGCCCCAGACGCGCCAACAGCTCCAGCGCAGGGCGGGGCAGTTTTTGCTGTCCCAGAACCAGCCCCGCAACCTGGGTAATTCCAGCCAGAGTAATCAGGGTCGCGACGGCTCCCATCAGTGCCCGCCGGAAACGGGAGTCCCTTTTGGCAGGAGCCGCCCCGACAACCTTTTCCACGAACCGCCTCGGCAGAACATCTCGCAGAAAAGCGTCGTCCAGCGCCAGCACACATAGAGTCAGCGTGAGCAGGCTGAAGTAAGCGTAGTTGCCGGTAAGGGCGATCAGCACCTGAAAGAAAGCGATGAGAAGCGCCGCCAGGAACCGGAGCTGGCGGGGAGCGAACAGGAAAAAGGGAATGACCAGCTCGATGCCGAACATGCCCACGGCGGAAAAACTCTGGAACCAGGAGGGCAGTTGGTGGGCGAACCAGCCGATGGGAGTGGGCAAGGGCTGGGTTTCATAATGATATTGGAGGGCTGTCAGGTTGCGCCAGGTGGGGTCCCCACCCGCCAGTTTCACGACGGCGGAGGAAAACACCAGCCGAAACAGTAGAAGCCTAAAAAGCCAGAGAACCGCCCGGGAAGGCTCTTCGCGGGATGGGCCGGGCAGGCCCTGGCGCGGCGCGAAAAGGACGGCC
>JACQDG010000111.1 GCA_016201185.1 Acidobacteriota bacterium
GTCCTGGGCGCTGGCCGCGGCCCTTGCGCTCGTGGCCCTGTCTCTGGCGGCCGTTCACTTCAGCGAGCGGCCGACCGAAGTCTACCCCGTCCGGTTCACGGTTCCCCCACCGGGCAAGGTGACCTTCGACTGGCTTGACATCCCAGTGGTGTCGCCGAACGGGCAGCGGCTCGCTTTCACCGGCATGACACCAGAGGGCAAGAGGGCCCTATGGATTCGTTCTATGGAATCCCTGACGAATCAACCGCTGCCTGGCACGGAGGACGCCGCTTTCCCGTTCTGGTCGCCCGACGGCCGGTTCATCGGTTTTTTCGCCGAGGGCAAACTCAAAAAGATCGACGTTTCCGGCGGTCCGCCGCAAACACTATTTGATGCCCCGCTCGGTGGAGGAGGCTCCTGGAACCAGGATGGGATCATCGTCTTCAACCCCGTAGAGGGACCTTTGTACCGCGTTTCCGCCGCGGGAGGCGAGACGAAGCCCTTGCTGGAGCTCGACAAATCGCGGCGAGAAGTAAGTCATTCTTGGCCAAGTTTCTTGCCCGATGGCCGCCATTTCCTTTATCTGGCGCGCAGCGCGGATGCGGGGAAAACCGGGATTTATCTTGGGTCGCTCGACTCCAAGGAAACTCGGCTGCTAGTCAATGCCGACTCGAACGCAGCCTACGCTCCGCCCGGGTTCCTGATTTTCAGCCGCCAGGAAATTCTGCTGGCTCAACCGTTTGATGTCAGGAAGCTCCAAGTTATAGGCGAGCCGTTCCCCATTGCCGAGAGCGTGGGCCGCATGACATTCATCCCTGGGGCGCACTTTTCGGTCTCCGAGAACGGGGTTCTGGCCTACCGCAGCGGCGGCACGAGCAATTCTCAGTTCGCCTGGTACAACCGGGATGGCAAGCGCCTGGGATCCGTGGGCGAACCGGGAGACTACAGACAGATTGTCCTGTCGCCGGACGGCAAACGATTGGCCATCGAGCGTCCAGACCCAAAGGTGGGGACAACCGACCTGTGGCTTCTGGAGCTCGAGAGCGGCATCATGTCGCGCCTGACGTTCGATCCTGCCAATGACAGCGACCCGGTGTGGTCTTCGGACGGGCGCCGGCTGCTGTTCAGCTCGAGTCGGAAGAAAGCCAATGATCTATACATCAAGGTAATAGGTGGCGAGGAGGAGCTGCTTTTCGAGTCGGGCGAGGACAAATTCGCGGAGGAGTGGTCGAAGGACGGGTCGTCGATTTTGTTTATCAGCCTAAACGGCAAGGCGTTCTACCGGCTGCCGGGCCCAGGGGGCTCCCCAGGCGAGCGAAAGCCGGAGCTCTTGCTACGAACGGAGTTTGACAAAGACGAGCCTCATATTTCTCCGGACGGTCGCTGGATCGCGTACAACTCTCTCGAGTCGGGCCGGTGGGAGGTCTACGTCGCTTCTTTCCCCAAGTTTACGGAGAAGCGCCAGGTTTCCAACGCCGGCGGCTGCCAGCCGCTGTGGAGAAAGGACGGCAAGGAGCTTTTCTATCTCGGCATGGACGGGAAGCTGATGGCCGTTGACGTGAAGGCCGGGGCCGGGTTCGAGGCGGGGGCGCCCAAGGTCCTTTTCCAAACGCCCTTGAGAGCGGATCCCATCCAGAATCAGTACGACGTGACCGGCGACGGCCAGAAGTTCATCCTCGGCGAGCCCATCGAACAAGAGGTGAAGCCGATCAAGGTGGTCCTCAACTGGACCGCCGGGCTGAAGCGCTGACACTACGGTCCATGCGCCCGGGCGCGGATTTGTTGCGACGTGAGCGCGGCCTGCTGGGCGATCCTTTCCGGCCACTCCGAGGCGGGTAGAGTGAACTTCTCCACCGCCGCCAGGTCTTCTGGAGTTCCCACCAGGTAGAGGGCGCGAAGAGCTTCCCACACGTGGTCGGGGCTGGGAGCCAGCACCACGATCTCTTCGTTCTGCTTCATGCGCGCCCCATCCGAGACCATCTTGAACTCCAGCTTGCCCGGCAGCGGCGCGCGCACCTCGGTTGGCTCCTTTTCTCCCGTTTCCAACCGGGCCACCAGCGTGCCGCGGTTGACCATTTCTCCTACCTTCAACCGGTAGGTTAAGACCCCCTCGCGCGGCGCCCGCAGGGTATAGGGTTCGAGCATGGCCCGCAACTCGGGCCGGGCGGCGGCGTCGTGAAAGTTCGCCAGGGCCAGCGCGGCGTTGCGCCGCACGATCGGCTCAGGATCGCGAAGTAGTACGCCGAGAGCTTGGTGAAATAGCTCGGAGTGGCTGTCGCGACCCATCACCCATGCGGCAGTAACCCGCAGCTCGGCAACCGGGTGGCCCGCCAGCACCGCGATGCGCGGATACCATTTTTCCGCGCTCCGGTCGCCGCGATCGAGCTTCTGCGAAATCTGCACCAAGGCATGCTGGATGTGACGGGGGTTTTTCTCGTCGTTCAGGTACTGTTCGATCTGCTGAATGCTGAGCGGCCGCCCAAACCAGGTTCCGCGCCAATAAAGGTACGGTACCAGCACCATGGCCGCCAGGGTAGCGATTCCCAGGACCATGGCGCGGTTTCCGGGCTTGGAAGCGCGGGACACGGGCATCGAATGAACAGCGAGGACGGCGATTGAGTGATACATTATAACAACGACACGAGGGAGGCTCGTTATGCAAGACATGAATCGCCGGCGTTTTCTTACCCATTCCACCGGAGCGGCGGCCGCCAGCATGCTGGGACCGGCCATCTTGACCCGCGCCGCCACCGCCAACGATACGGTGCGCGTGGCCGTCGTCGGCATCCGCGGCCAGGGGGGCTCGCACATCAAGGAATACACCTCCATGCCCAAAGTGGAGCTGGCCGCCCTGTGCGACGTGGATGAATCGGTGCTGGCCAAGCGGATGAAGGAGCTGGAAGCGAAAGGGGTGAAGGCGCCCCAGACATACACCGACGTCCGCAAGCTGCTCGAGGACAAGTCGATCGACGCCATCTCCATCGCCACGCCGAACCACTGGCATTCCCTGATCGGCATTTGGGGCTGCCAGGCCGGCAAGGACGTTTACGTCGAGAAGCCCTGCTCCCACAATCCCTGGGAAGGCCGCAAGCTGGTGGAGGCCGCCCGCAAGTACAACCGCATCGTGCAGCACGGCACCAACAGCCGCTCGGCTGTGGCCACGCGCGAGGGCATCGAGAAGATGCGCCAGGGCCTGATCGGCGAGGTCCACATGGCGCGCGGCCTGTGCTTCAAATGGCGCGACACGATCGGCCGCGCCAAGGAGGAGCCCGTGCCGACCGGCGTCCACTATGACCTGTGGACCGGCCAGGCCCCGCTCAAGCCGTTCACCCGCAACCGCTTCCATTACAACTGGCACTGGCAGTGGGACTACGGCAACGGCGACATCGGCAACCAGGGCATCCACGAAATGGACCTGGCGCGCTGGGGCCTGGGTGTGAAGCTGCCCGTCCGGGTCTCATCCATGGGCGGCCACTTCATGTTCGACGACGACCAGGAAACTCCCAATACCCAGGTGTCCACCTTCGAGTTCAACGAGGGCGGCAAGAAGAAGATGCTGGTCTTCGAAGTGCGGCACTGGATGACCAACCACGAGGCGGGCATCGGGGAAGGGAAGGGCAGCAACACCATTGGCAACATCTTCTACGGCGCAGAAGGCTACATGGCCATCGACGGCTATACCGGCTA
>JACQDG010000112.1 GCA_016201185.1 Acidobacteriota bacterium
CGCCTGGAAGTGATGGTCGGCATGGCCAATTCCAACATCTCGCTGCGAAGCGTGCGGCAGCAGATATCTTCGGCCACTGACGTTTTTATCCAGATCGCTCGCTTGAGCGACGGGACACGGCGCATTACCAACATCACCGAGTGCGTGGGCATGGAGGGCGATACGGTAACGCTGCAGGACGTGTTCGTGTTCGACCGCCTGGGGCTGACTCCCGAGCGGCGAGTGATCGGGCAGTTCCGCGCCACGGGCATCCGGCCCAAGTTCGCGCAGCGGCTGAAGGCTTCCGGCGTCAACCTGCCGCCTGCCATTTTCGAAACGATCACGGAGGTGCGGTAGGGCCCGAGAGGGCCAGCAGGCGCGGCCACCGGGAAACGGAAGGCTGGATTATGACTCCAACCCAGGCGATTCTGATCTTTCTTTTCGTCTTTACCGTCGCTGCCGTGGCGGGCTCGGTGGCTTGGAATGTTACGGAGCAGAAGCGGCGGAAGATCCTCGACAAGCGCCTGCAACGGTCGCTCGACCAGCAAGCAGAGGTAGAAGCCGGCCTTTTGAAGCGGAACGTGACCAGCGACATCCCCTTCTACGGCCGCATGCTGGACCGATTCGAGTTCACGAGCGCCATGCGGCAGCGCCTGGCGCAGGCCAACCTGAATTGGTCGGTGGGCCGGCTGACGGCGATAATGCTGGTGGCGGCGGCCCTGACGTTCAATATTTTCATCCGCATTCCGGTCCTTCCCGTCTACCTGGTTCCCGGGCTTACAGTGGTGGCGGGCTTTCTGCCCTATGCCTACGTAATGAACCGGAGGACCCGGCGCTTGGCGAAGTTTGAGGAACAGTTCCCCGAGGCGCTGGACTTCCTGGGCCGCGCCTTGCGCGCCGGACACGCCTTTTCAATGAGCCTGGAAATGCTATCGAACGAGTCCCTGGAACCGCTGTCCACCGAGTTCCGGCAGACCTTCGATGAGCAGAACCTGGGCCTGCCCACGGAAACCGCGCTACAGAACCTGGCTCGCCGGGTGCCGCTGCTGGACGTGCGGTTCTTTGTCTCTGCGGTGCTGCTGCAGAGCCGCACGGGCGGCAACCTTAGCGAAATCCTGGACAAACTAGCCTACGTGATCCGCGAACGGTTCAAGCTGAAGGGACAGGTGAAGGCGTACAGTGCGCACGGCCGGCTGACCGGCATGGTTCTGACGGTTCTGCCGCTGGTGATCGTGGCCCTGATGATGATGGTCAATCCGGAATACATGACAGTGTTGGTCAAGCACCCTTACGGCAAGCATTTGATCGCCGCGGCCATCATCATGCAGACCGCCGCATTTCTGATCATCCGCAGGATCGTTGACATCAAGGTGTAAGCTATGCTTGTGGTTTACGTGGGCGCTCTGTTGTTTGTGCTGGTGATGGGGGCGATCAGCATCGTGGGGTATCGCTATTGGATCAAACCGGCGGCCTACTTGGACCGGGTTGGCGCTCGGACCCTGGACGGCTTCAGCGAGTTGGCGGTGGAAGGACCCGCCGAGCAGTCGGGGGTGACCCGGGTGATCCAGCGAGTGGGGGCGGCCGTACCCGTTACGCCAGAAAAAGTCCGTTCCATGCGGCGGAAGCTGATTGCGGCGGGCTACCGCTCGCAGTCGGCCGTAACCCTGATGTACGGCATCCAGGTCGCCTCGGCCGCGGTGGTGGGTCTATTCACCGCTCTGATCTTTTCCACGACCCAGCCATACGGGGCCGAAATAGTGGTGCTGGTCTCCCTGCTGTTTGCCGTGGGCGGTTATTTCCTGCCCAACGAAATCCTCCTAATGCTGATCCAGCGCCGGCGGCAAGTTCTGCGCTATTCGCTGCCCGACGCCTTGGACCTGCTGGTGATATGCGTAGAGGCGGGCCTGGGGCTGGATCAGGCCATCATGGACGTCAGCGATGAGCTCCGGATTACACACCCGGAACTGAGCGAAGAGTTCGCCCTGGTTAACCTGGAGCTGCGGGCGGGCAGTCGCCGCTCGGAAGCGCTGCGCAACCTGGACGAGCGCACTGGAGAAACGGAACTAAAGAAACTGGTCAGTATCCTCATCCAGACAGACCGCTTCGGCACTTCCATCGCTCAGGCTCTTCGCACCCACTCCGATTTCATGCGCGTCAAGCGCCGCCAGATCGCCGAAGAGAAGGCCGGAAAGGTGGGCGTCAAGCTGGTATTTCCTATATTCTTCTTCATCCTGCCGTCGATGTTTTTGGTGACGGTCGGCCCGGCACTCTTGCAGTTGTTCTCCGAACTGTTCCCCATGATGAAGGGAATAGAGAATAGATAGTGCGCCAGATTGGAAAGTAGTGTAGACTACGGTCCACGGAGGAAGAATGGACAGTTCAACTGTACGGATTGTTTGCGCAGTGCTGGCGGTCATCCTGCTGGCGATTATCATTATCCGGCGGCGCAGCAAACGAGAAGAATAGATCGGCGGCACGGCGTCAAGAAGATTAGCGGATGCACTGCCAGTTGAGGCGTCTTTCCCCCCAGGCCTGGGAGTGAGTTCCGATGGTAAGGGTCACATCCGGCCGATTTCACAGGGGTACAGATGCCATGTCCACGGTGGCGCGTGTTGCTGCGGCCAGTCCCGATGCCGGACGCCCCACAGCGCGGCGGGGATGGAGAAGCTTCCTAGGACCGTGGGTAGCCGCCGGGCTGATAGCAGGCATCTGGCTCACGGCGGTCTTCCGGCAAGCAGTTCTTCACGGCCGGCCGGGGGATTTCTCCTCCTTTTACTGCGGGGGGGAGATTTTGCGCACCCGGGGCCCGGCTGCCCTTTATGATTATCAAGCCCTCCAACAGTGCCACGCGCGCCATTTTTCCGAGCAAGACGCGGTGCTGCCCTTTATCCGGCCGCCTTTCTATGCCCTGGCGCTGGCTCCACTGAGCCTCCTGCCGCCCCACCCTGCTCTTCTCGCCTGGCTGGCCATCAACTTGGTGGCGTTGGCCGGGGCCATCTATTTCACTGCCCGGGCGACGGGCGTCGGGTTGCCAGAGGCGGCCTGGCATGCGGCCATATTTTTCCCGGCGGTGGCCACCTTTCTGAATCGTCAGGATTTGCCGATAATACTGTTCTGGGCTGCGGCCGGCTATTGGCTGACAGCCCGGGGCAGATATTTCGCAGCGGGCTCGATCCTGGCTCTGTGCGCCATGAAATTCCACCTGGTGCTGCTGTTGTCTTTAGCCTTCCTGGCCAAGAAGAACTGGAAGGCCTTGCGCGGCCTGCTGACTGGCGTCGGCATTCTGGCGGCGGTCTCCCTGTGGATGCTGGGACCGGCCGGCTTAACCCGCTACGTTCAAGTACTGCTCTACCGCTCCCTGCCGAACATAGAGAATTATCCCGTTCGGCAGACGAACTTATTCAACCTGGCGGGAGGAGCCTGGCTCTCGATCCCTTTGGTCCTGCTGACGGTGGCTGCCGTGGTGACTGCCGGGAGGCGCTTGAGCCAGACCCAGGCGCTGGCCGCGGCCTGGCTGGGATCGTTGCTGGTGGCGCCCCACGTTGTTATTTCTGATTACCTTTTGGCGTTGCCCGCTTGCCTTTCTCTGGCGCCTTTGAGCCGCTATTGTTTTCTGGCCAGCCTGTTGCTGCTGTTTCCAGTGGTCCCCGTCTTGCTGGCCTATGACGAGCGATTGGTGCTGGCGGCGCCCTTTCTGGCGCTGGCCTGCCTGATCGGGGCGGCCGTGGCTTCTGTTCGAACCCCTTTGTTGCGCCATGATTGAAGTAGCGGTTGATTTTCTTATCGAGACCCAGAATGCCGACGGCGGATGGGGAACGGTAGTCGGGAAACACAGCAACGCCGAGGCCACAGCTTTCACCATTTTGAGCCTTGCCGCCTTGAAAGAGGAAACGCATCGCGACGGCCTTTCGCGGGCTGTCGCTTGGTTGGCCGACCGGCAAAATCCCGATGGAAGCTGGCCCCTGACCGCCGCGCTCAAGGATGGATCATGGGCCACTGCCTTGGCAGTTCTTTCCCTGGCTGCTTTCGAGAAGCAGAGGGCCAGGGCTGTACGCGGGGCGGACTGGCTCCTCAGCCAGAAAGGAAGCGGCCTGGGGCTGTTGAATTCCCTTCTCTACCGCTTTTCTTCTCAGCAGCAGAAGGACCGGCTGAATCCCGACTTGAAGGGGTGGTCCTGGACGCCGGGCACTTTCAGTTGGGTGGAGCCGACCGCCTACGCCCTGCTGGCCCTGAAAAAGCTCCGCGCCTTTCTTCCGGCGCAGCAGGTTGAGGATCGGATCCGCCAGGGAGAGCTTCTCCTGTACGACCGTGTTTGTGAGGAAGGGGGTTGGAATTACGGTAACACGAAGATCCTTGGCGCGAATCTGTGGCCCTATCCGGACACCACGGCCCTGGCCTTGATTGCTCTCGAGGAACATAGGACCAGGGAAGCGAATCAACGGAGCCTAGAGGCCTTGCGAAGAATGCTGGCGCAAACGCAATCGGGTCTGGCCTTAAGCTGGTCTATCCTGTGCTTCACGCTTTACGGCGAGGATGTTTCCCGCTGGCGGCAGCTTCTGGCGGAATGTCAGAAGAAGACGGGGTTCCTGGGGGAGACAAAAACCATGGCCCTGGCCTTGCTGGCGTCCGTAGATAACTACACGGTTTTTAAAGTGTAAGTTCGCATGGTGGATCGCAGACAATTCGTCAGGGGCTCCCTGGTAGCTTCCCTTGCTCCTCTAGCGACGGGATGCCAGAAGAAGGCCCCGACCTGGGAGAAGGCGGCTATCCGCAAGAAGGGCCGATCCCAGGTGGCGATTCTTGGCGCCGCTAATTATGAAGCGCCTCTGGAAGATATCTTGGTCCGGGGTATCCAGCTCTTCCGCCTCAGCCTGCGAGGCAAGACCGTAGTTCTAAAGCCCAATCTGGTGGAATACGATCCGGCAGGCGTGATCAATACTCACCCGGCTGTCATATCCGCCGCGGTAGAAGCTTTTCGGAGGCTGGGAGCTGGCGAGGTTCTGGTGGCCGAGGGCCCCGGACATCGTCGCGACAATGAATATCTCTTAACCGCATCCGGTCTTTACTCGATACTGAAAGACTTTAAG
>JACQDG010000113.1 GCA_016201185.1 Acidobacteriota bacterium
CTGTACACGCGCCGCGTGGCCGTGGGGATCGTGGGGGTGGCGGCGACGAACCTGCGCCCGGAATCCTTGCAGAATCTGCTGTTCGATCCCAAGGCCAATTATCGCTGGTATCTGAACCGCTCCATCGACCGCGTGCGCGACAAGTACGGCTGGAACAAGGTTTATTTCGGGCGCGGCCTCGACCTCCGCCGCCACTACCGCGAGTATGAAAACGGCGTCGTGCTTTCCACGCCCTGCCTGTCTCGCTAGCCAACCGCTATAATCGTCCCATGCCTGAACAACCCCATCACGACAAGCACGGAGCCCACCGCCAGTTGGTTGCCCGCCTGCGCCGGCAGGCCGACGACGTCCGCCGGTTCACCGCCGGCCTCGACGAGGCGCTGCTTGCCAAGCGCGTGATCACCGACAAGTGGTCGCTGAAGGAGCTGGTGTGTCACCTGTGGCGCGTCGAGCAGGTGTTTGAAGGTCGCATCAACGCCGTGCTGGCTCAGGACAATCCGCCCATCGCACGTTACGATCCGGAAGGCGACGCCGAATTCGACAAGCTCGTGGCCAAGGCCGGCGCGGAATCCCTGGCCGGCTTCCTGGCCGATCGGGAGAAACTGGCCGCGCGCCTCGACGGGTTTTCCCCAGCCGACTGGCACCGCCCGGGCCGGTCCGAGTTTCCGCACTACGACGTTCACTTTCAAGTGGAATACATGGCCCACCACGAGGCGCACCACGTTTGTCAGATGCTCCAGCGCCGCGTCCCGCTGGGCAAGCTGCCGCACTAGGGGGGCAGGCATTCCTGTCGGTCTATGGCAGGCTCACCGCCCGTCCGGTCTTCACCGACTCCAGCGCCGCCTCGATGATTTCGTTTACCTCAACGTTGATATCCAGCGCCACGAGACCATCCACCGGCTGGCCGGCCCGCAGCCGTCCGATCATATAACTAATAGGCTCGCGGCGGTCGTCCGCCAGCGCCGGCAGCGGCAGATCAGCGGATTCCCGCCCTTTGCGCGTCTCGACGCGGTTCGAGGTCAGGTACAGGCTGCCGGAGCGGCCGAAAATCTCCAGGTCCTGGAAGCCCCGGGGCAGGTCCCAGCTGCCCTCGAAAATCCCCACGCCGTTCTTGTAGGAAAGCACCAGCACGGCGTTGTCCTCGACCTTGGGAAACCTCTGCGGCTGAATATGGTTTACCTGGGCGTAGACGCTCTGCGGCCGGCCCAGGTACCACAGCGACCACAGCGCGTTGTAGCAGCCGAAGTCCACCAACGCCCCGGCGCCGTTACCCACCGGGTCGGTGAGCCACTGGAAGAAAAACTTGTTGGTCACGCCCTCCGAGCCCGGTCCGCCGTGTCCCACCACGCCGTGCAGCCGCCACACCTGGCCGATCGTTCCCTTGTCGGCCTCTGCCTTGGCCGCGTATTGCGAGGGCCACCAGACCATCTGGTAGTTGGTCATTACCTGGATGCCATGCTGCCGCGCCAGGTCACGGATCTTCTTTGCGTCGGCATAGTTCGAGGCCAGCGGCTTCTCGAAGATCACATGGATTTTCCGCGGGGCGCAGTACTCCACGATCTCCAGGTGCCGGTTATTTTCCACGAAGGCCCAGACCATGTGCGGCTTCTTCGCCTCGATCATCCGTTTGTAATCGTCGAAGTACTCCACCCGCGGCGCGCGTTTCTTCGCTTCGGCCACCAGCTCCGGGTTGGGCTCCGCGATGCCCACAAAGTCGGCCTCCAGCAATTCAGACATCCGTTGCAAGTGCCCCCAGACGTGGGAATGGACCAAGCCCACGATGGCAACCCTCGGCCGCACCGTAAGCGGCGCCGAAGCCGGCTGGGCGCGGAGTATCGCCGTGGCGAGCATAGTGAGCAGCAAGAACCATTTCATGATTGTTCCGGCTCCTGGGGCTCCTCGACGTTCCGGCCCGTGCCTTCATAACCGGGCCGCCTGGCCGCCGCGCGAAGGATCTTCTCCGTTCTCGGATCAAAGGCCATCAGCTTGCCCTGCCGGTAGGAATCCACGCCCAGCTTGATGGCCGTCAAAGTTCTCATATTCCACTGTGGTCGCGTAGCTGTCCGGCACCTCGCGGTCCTTGTGGACGTAAATGCCGCCGTGCGCGGTAACCCGCGTGGGAAACGGGGCGCCACCCGGCCCGGTAACAGCCACGAGCAGCGGCGCCAGCTTGTGGTAGAGCAAGTCGGTGGCGATGCCGCCGGAATAATCCCAATACTTGCGCCACCGGAAGTAGCGGTCCTGGCTGAAGGGGCGACGAGGCGCCGGACCCAGGAAGGCTTTCCAGTCGATGGTCTCTTCGTTGCCGTCGTCGTCGATGGTATAGTTCCATTCGCCGTAGATCGAGTTGCGGGAAAAGGTGCCCTGGGCCCACAGCGGGGAGCCGATCCAGCCTTTCTCGATCACCTCGCGGGCGCGGTGGTAGCGCAAGTCGGAACTATGCTGGCTACCCACTTGCAATACCCTTCCGGTTTGCCGGACCGCCGCCGCCACTTCTCGAGCCTCCTCGATCGTGTAGGTCATGGGCTTCTGCAAGTAAACGTCTTTACGGGCGCGCAGGGCGTCCAGCGCCTGGCGGGCGTGCCAGTGGTCGGGCGTGGCGATCAGCACGGCGTCCACGTCAGAGCGAGCCACGAGATCGCGAAAGTCGTGGTGAACGTCCTTGTCGGCCAAGCCGGCGTGCTCCTGCGCCCGTTTCTTCCGCCGCGTGTAAATGTCGCTCACCGCCACCACCTGCACGTCGCCGTTCTCCTTCGACCGCCGCACCAGTTGCTTCACGTGGCCGAACCCCATGGCGCCGACGCCGATCAGGCCGAAGTTGATGCGGTCGTTGGCCCCAACCACGCGCGACCCCGCGGGCCTTGCGACCTTCGCCGCCAGCTTCCCAGCCAGCGACAGGGCGGAAGC
>JACQDG010000064.1 GCA_016201185.1 Acidobacteriota bacterium
CGCTTCCGTCGCCTATCAGGGCTTCGGCCGCTGCCTGGGATTTGAAACCGTTGAGGCGCTGGACCAAATCGTCTCCCGGGGGCTGAAGCCGGATCTGACGTTCTTGATCGACATCGACATCGAAACCAGTGTGGCGCGCGCCCGCCGTCGCAACGCCGGGTTGCCGGTGAACGAGAACCGCTTCGAGCAGGAAAGCCTGGAATTCCATACTCAGGTCCGCGAAGGTTATCTGAAAATCAGCCGCCGGGAGCCGCGACGCGTTATCCTGATCGACGGGCGCCGGCGGCCGGAGGAAGTCGCTGCCGAGGTCTGGCCGCTGGCGGAGGGCTTCCTGGCCGCAAGAAAGTTCTCGCCAGGGGCCGGCTGAGCCATGTTCTCCCGCTTCCTGGGCAATTCTCACGTCGTCACAGCGCTACAATCGATGCTCGCCGAACAGCGGCTCCCGCAGACGTTGCTGTTTGCGGGGCCGGCCGGGGTCGGCAAGGCGACCCTGGCCCGCTTGCTGGCTGCTGCTCTGAATTGCAAGCCCGGCCCGGCCGAAGCCTGTGGGAAGTGCACGCACTGCCGCCGGATTCTCGCAGCCGACCCCTCCTTGCCGTATTACCAAAAGCTATTTGAAGAACGCGCCGGGCTGACGCTGGAAAAGCGGCGCGAGAACCCGCTGGTGGTGAGCACCCACCCGGAGTTCCTCTGCTTCCCGCCCGACGGCCCTCTGCCGCAAATCTCCATCGAGCAGGTACGGCGGCTGAAGAACTACGCGCAGTTTGGGCCTTCGGAAGGCCGGCGGCGGGTCTTCCTGGTGGACCAGGCTGACCGCATCGACACCGCGGCTGCCAACTCCCTGCTGAAGACGCTGGAGGAGCCACCTCCCTACCTGACCCTGGTAATAACCTCGGAAAATGCCTATGACCTTCTGCCGACCATCCGCTCGCGGTGCGTTCCATTCTTCTTCGGCCCGCTGAGCGCGTCCGAAATGGAACAGTTCCTGGCCTCCCGGGCCGAGATCGGCGCCGACGACCGCCGCCGCCTTGCCGCCTGGGCCCAGGGGAGTCCCGGCCGCGCCCTGGCCATCGACATAGAGGTGTATGAAAGGCGCCGCGAAGCAATGCTGGCCCTGCTGCGCGCCGGCGCCCGGGCGTCCGACTTCGGCGATGTGATCCGCCACACAGAAGTCATCGGCCGCAACAAACATGAAAAGCTCGAGTTGCAGCTCGACGTTCTCTACGGCCTGCTCCAGGACCTGCTGCGGCTAGAGGCTGAGCCTGGGGCCGGCAGCGCCGGTGAGAAGCGGCAGGTTATCAACGAGGATATTCGCGACCAGCTCGCTTCGCTCGCCGCCAAAGTCGATTTCCAGTGGCTGGAGCGCGCCGTTTCAAAGGTGGACGAGCTCGACAGCCACGCCCGGCGCAACATCCAAAAGCAGATCGCCTTGGAGGCTTTTGCCGTCAGCTTGCGCTGATGCGCCGGCCTCCGGGCACCCGCCCGTCCACTGTCCGGCCCAATACCCCGGGCGGGTTTTGTTTCGCCTATTGCGCCCTGGCCGGGGGTTGTGCTATGAATAGATTCAAGTTGGATTTCCTCCAGCTTGTAGTCGTCTGGCTTGGGCAAAAAAGCTCGCTTCTCGGTACAGCACGCTAGCATAACCGGCCATGCCTGAAGGCTTGCTTAGCTTCCCGACCGACGCCAACAGTAATCAAATTATGAGGAGGGCGGTTTGGACACGCACAACTCAAACGCTTTCATAACGTACTCTCACAACGATCCAGGGGGGAAACGGCCCACCGCCGTGGAGTCAGCGAACCGCAAGTTGATCCGCCCGTCCTTGACTGAGTTCAAGGAGCAGCAACAACAGCAGCAGTTCGCGAAAAAGCCGCAGAAGCGCCCCATCCCGCCGGAACAGACCAACGCCGAGAATTTCTACTACGTCAAGCAGATGCAGGCGCACACGGCCATGGTCATCGTGCTGAACGATGGGGAGGAGCTGCACGGCGTGATCGAGTGGTACGACCGCGGTTGCATCAAGGTGAACCGGACGGCCGCGCCCAATTTGCTCATCTACAAGGCCAACATCAAGTACCTGTACAAGGAAAACGACAAGAACGGCAGAGCGCCGGGCGCCTGAGAAGCGAGCCGGTCAGGAGCGCCCGCCGCGCAGTTCGAGCCGGTAGGCTCTCCTCTGGTCGGCCTGCTCGTAACGACGCTTTTCCGCATCCGTCTCCGGAACGACGGGCGGAACCTGCACAGGCTGGCGATTTTCATCCAGCGCCACAAACGTCAGGTAGGCGGAACTCACGTGGACCCGCTCGCCGGTGCGCAGGTCTTCGGCGAACGCTTTCACCCCTACTTCCATAGAAGTCCGGAAGGCCCGGTTGACCGAAGAGAGCAGCACCACCAGTTGCCCGATCCGGATAGGCGCCAGAAAGTTCATGTGGTCGAACGAAGCGGTGACCACGTAGGTGCGCGCGTGCCGCGCCGCCGCCAGCGACCCGGCGATATCCATCAGGTGCATCAGCTTGCCGCCCAGCAGGTGGCCCAGGCCGTTGGCGTCGTTGGGCAGCGCCAGCTCCGTCAGCTCGGATTGCGACTCGCGAACGGTTTTGGGAGTAAGAGAAGAAGGGCTCATGAGGACTGTTTCCGGCGGGGTTTCCGGCGCAAGTAGCTTTCCACGTATGCCTCAGCCTGGCGGTTCACGATTGGGTCGGGATGGGGAACAAGCATGGCCCGGCGCTTCACTTCATACTCGAGTGGCCCGTGCTCCCGCGGCCGGTGATTTCCCTCCACCACAAAATAGACGCGGATGATCCCGTCCCGGTCATCCGTCACGCTGAATCGAACCGCATCCGGACCGCCGCCCCGCGGAAAGCGCTCGCAGCTTCCGCGCGCGTAACCGAGATTGCAACATTCGACCAGCGCGGTTTTCTCCGGTTGAAATTCCACTCCGGGCTCGGCTGTGCACCAGCCGGCATACCCATCACCGAGCGGCCAGAAAAGATCCGCCTGGTGAACCTGACCCAACTTCTCCGCGGGGTAGAAGTAAGGACAGGCCATGACCGAGTTCCGCCTGCTATAGTAGAGACTTCCGTCAGCCCCTGCAATATGGAAAAGTCCCGCCTGGAAACCCTTCAGGAATTCCTGTCCGTAAATCCCAACGACTCGTTTGCACGCTACGGCCTGGCCCAGGAGCATCTTCGGCAAGGCCGGCTGGAGAAAGCGCGGGAGCAGTTTCAGGAATTACTGCGGTTGAACCCCGGCTACGCTCCGGCCTATTACCATGGCGGCCAGACGCTGGAAAAGCTGGGCCGCCTGGAAGAGGCCCGGGAAATGTACCGCCAAGGCATCGACCTCACCACTCGCAGCGGAGACTTGCACGCGCGCTCCGAGCTCCAGGCCGCTCTGGATTTGCTTCCCTAGAAATCTCGTCACCGCGGCACCGCGTTCCGTTTCACGTATTCATCGACCGGAGACTCCTCGGGGCCGATGTAATGAAACGCCTCGGCGTACTCGAGGCCGTATTTCTGTCCCAGCTCATGATTTGGCCGCAGCACAAACTCTTTGACGTATTGCCGGTTAGCCGTTTCGTCGTTGTCGCCCAGAATCGGGAGCCGGAGCTTGCGGGCGGCCAGGCCGGCTCTGAGGCGCGCGCCGCTCTGTCCCGCGGGTCCTTGCGCCAGGTTCACCAGGTTCACGTCCACTTTTTTCTCGATCACCGAGCTGATGTCCACGATTCGGTTGACCAGTTGAGGGCCGCGGGCAAAGTAATATTTCTCCGTTACGCTGTGGGGCTTTAACCCGGCGGCAAAATGCTCCGGATAATCCTTGTCCCCGCCGGCCATCCAGCATGCAGCCTCGACGCCCTGGGCTGTGATGTAGTGGTCGGGGTTTTCTTCGTAATGGCCCCAGGGGTCGTAGCAGATGACGGTATCCACCTTCAGCAGGCGGAACAGGAAGATGAGCCGCGAGCGGTACTCCAGGGGCGAAATGCCGTCCATGCGGTGGTTGCGGTAGTTCAGATCGAAGACCTGCTTCAGCCCCAGCACGCGCGCCACCTCCTGGTTGTCGCGCTCGTTGGCGAACACCGTGTTGCCAATGCTGCCCGGCCCGGCGGCCTCGTCGTTTGTGGTCCGAATCAAATATCCTGTCGACCCTTCGTCGATCAGCTTGGCGATCGTGCCGGCGGCGAAAATCGGCAAGTCGTCGGAGTGCGGCTGGATCGCGGCCAATACCTTGCCCGCGCGCGGCCTGCCCGAGACGGCCCGCTCGATCACCACGTCGGCGGCAGCCGCCGCCTGGCCCCCCGCGCCCGTTTGCCCTGCCATCGAAAGGTTCTCACCCAGCAGAAGCCCTCCGGCCCAAACGGTGATGAAGTCGCGACGATTCATAAGATTTCTCTCCTTTCCCTGCAGAAACTTTTCCGTAATCCCGGACATGACGGCATGTACTGGCAATGTAGAGAAGCTGCGGGAACAGCGGAGGGCCATTACGGCTATCGCACGATTGCCTTGCCGAGCCCCGCGTTGCCCGCGCTGTCGGCGACCCGCAGCGTCACCAGGTGCTCGCCCTGCTTCAACCGCTCCAGCGTGATGGTAAAGGTTTCCAGTTTGGAATCGATGATGCCGTCGTCGGAGTAGATGGGCACCCACGGGCCGGCATCGAGGGAATATTCGGCTCGCCGCAGCATGGAGGCCGTATCCCGCGCATCGAACTTCACCACCGCCTGCTCCCCCTGTCTCTCCACGGCCGTACTCCGCACCTCCGGCGGGGTGTTGTCGATCAGAAATGACGCGCTGATCAGCTCCGTCTCGCGCGCCATGGCCGGAGGGTTCGACGGCGAGTCGGAGACGGTCACCTTGACCTGGTAAACGCCGTCGGCCAGGGCGTCAGAATCGATGGTCAGGTAATTCTCGCTGAGGTTCTCCTTCAGCAGCTTCCATTCATTCTCGCCTTCGCCCCGGAAGCTGACCTTCGCGACCAGCTTGTCGCCATCGGGGTCCTCGGCTTGCCAGGAAATCGAAGTCACCTGCGCCTGGGCCAGGCCGCGGCTGAGAGCCGTGGTCGGCGTGCCGGGGTTGGTCGAAGTGGTGGCCGATCCCGTGTCAGTTACGGTGATGCTGTAGTCGGCCACTCCCGGGGCGCCCGTCGAAGAGCCGGCCGGGGCGGTCATCCCTCCCCTAGCGCCTGGCGCTGGCGCACCTGCCACCGTAATGCTCTTGATCACCGGCGCGGAATTCTGGGGCAGATAAGCCAGCGAGACGCTTTCCAATACGGGGGACCGTCCCTGTGCGCTGCGCAGCTCGGCGCGCCACTGGATGTAGCGGGCGTTGGGGCTTCGTACCGGTTCGCCCTCGGAATTTCGCACCGGCCCGTGCCATTCGCTCCAAGTCTGGTCTGGGCGCAAGGAATTGCCGGACCGGGTGTAAAACTCGATGACAGCGCCGGGCGGCACCTGCCCCTTCCAGCTGAGTTTGCCCCAGCGCGACACGGTCCCGGTATCGCGCACCGGCGCTTCGTAAGCGCCTGTTGCCGCCGGCCCCTCCTCCAACCGGTAGAGCTTGCCCAGATTGCTCGTGGTCGCAAGAACACCCCGTCCGGCCGCCAGCAAGCCGGTGGTTTCTTCCTCGCCTGTCTGCGCCAAAAGCGTCACCTGGCGGTTCCCCTCCAGCCGATAGATGCGCCCATGGTCGTCGGTCGAGAACAGCAGACCCTCGGGCTGGGGCAGCAGCGCGTACACATTCTCTTCCGTGGAGCTCCATAGCGTCTCCACCGTGTCGTCCGGGGCGATTCGCAACACCGCCGATTTCTGCACGCCAGGATAACCCACCGCGGGCGGCGTGACAGCCGGCGGGGCAGGTTGCTGGGACTGTGCCCTGGAGGCGTCGGGCGGCTGTTTCGGCAACTGCGGCCC
>JACQDG010000114.1 GCA_016201185.1 Acidobacteriota bacterium
CGGCCGCGAGCGCGTGCTCGAAGCAACGGCTAATCCGGTGCTGACCGGCTTCACCGCGCCCAAGTTGCTGTGGGTGCGCGACCACGATCCGACTTCCTACGAGCGGGCGCGGAAGATGCTCCTGCCCAAGGATTACATCCGCTTCTGCCTCACCGGTGAATTCGCCGGGGAGGTGAGCGACGCTTCGGGCACCTCTCTGTTTGACGTGGTCCATCGCCGGTGGTCGACGACGATGATCGAGGGGCTGGGGCTTGACCGTGACCTGCTGCCGCGCGTGGTCGAATCGCCGGCGGTGACGGGCAAAGTTTCAGCGCGGGCCGCGGAACTCACAGGCCTGGCGGCGGGCACTCCGGTGGTCGGCGGGGCAGGGGACCAGGCGGCGAGCGCCGTGGGAAACGGGATCGTCGAGGCGGGCATTGTCTCGGCAACCATAGGCACTTCGGGTGTGGTATTCGCCCACATGGAGAAGGTCGCCTACGATCCGGCGGGCCGCGTGCACACTTTCTGCCACGCCGTGCCGGAGAAGTGGCACGTCATGGGCGTGACGCAAGGCGCCGGGCTGAGCCTGCAATGGTTTCGCAACAACGTCGCGCCTGGCGCCAACTACGACCAGCTCACCGCCGAGGCAGCGCAAGCCGCTTTAGGCAGCGACGGCTTGTTCTGGCTGCCCTACCTGATGGGGGAGCGGACGCCGCACTTAGACTCAGCAGCGCGAGGCGGATGGGTGGGAATGACGGCCAAACATAACCGCGGCGACCTGGTCCGAGCGGTCCTGGAAGGTGTCTCCTACAGCTTGAAAGATTGCCTGGAAATTATTGAAGAATTGGGAATTACAGTGAAGGCAGTGCGGGCCTCCGGGGGTGGGGCGCGGAGCCCTTTCTGGCGGCAGATGCTGGCCGATATTTTCGGCAAGCCGATCGCCACCCTCGAAACCCAGGAAGGCTCGGCTTATGGCGTGGCTTTGCTCGCGATGGTCGGTATGGGCTTGTTCTCGAGCGTGCAGGAGGCCTGCCGCGCGACGATCAAGGAAGTGAGTCGGGTAGTCCCCCAGCCCGCCGCCGCAGCCGCTTACGCCCGCCGCTATCCCATTTTCCGCAGCTTGTATCCGGCCCTGCGCGACAGCTTCCGGGCGATCGCGAACGTGGAGTGAAAACTTTGCTTACATCACTTCTGGAGTGTCAATACCTAGAATGCCTAACACGCGGGTAAGCTGGGACGCAAAGAACTGGGTCATCCAAAGGAGGAAGGTGCGCTTCTCGCGGTCCGTCTCGCTGAGGATGTGGTGCTGGTGATAGAAATTGTTGAAAGATTGGGCGAGCTGGAAAGCGTAGCGGGCCAGGTGAGCAGGCTCGCCGGCGTCCACCGCTTTCTCGATAACCGAGTCGGCCTGAGAGGCGCCCAGCAGCACCTGCCAGAAATCTTCGCTCTGAAGCTGGCGGGCGAAGGCTTCCTCGTTCAGCGCAGCCGCGAAGTCGGGCAGGGTTTCGCCACGCTCCCGGAGCTTGTTGAGGATGTTGCGGGCGCGCACGCCGGCGTACTGCACGTAAGGCCCGGTCTCGCCTTCGAAGCTCAGCGCTTCCTGCAAGTCGAAAGCGATGACGGAGGTTCGGGTGAACTTCAGCAGGAAATACCGCAGCGCGCCCACGGCTATGCGGGTAGCGATGGAGCGCTGGTATTCGGGCGTCGCCTCGGGGTGGCGGCTGCGAACTTCCTCGAGGGCCTTTTCGATCAGCGCGTCGATGAAATCGTCGGCCTTCACGCCCGCAAGCCGGCCTGCACTACCTTTTGCAAGTAAGCCTGACGGACGTCGATTACGTTGTAGACGCGCGTGCCGCGGCCGAAAACCGGCGCCGAGGCGTCCTGCGGCTCATCGGTGGTCACCCAGACACCGCTTCTGTCAGCGTAGGTCATCAAGAGCCGGTAAATGAAGTCCCGTCCCAGCAGCCCGAATTTCCAAAGCTGGTAGGCAATGTCCTTGCCCACATAGGTCACGGTGCCGTCGGAGCGGACGATGACCTTGGCGTCGTCACCCTCGACCGCGCCTTCCGCGACGTCCTCGGCGCCTGCTTCGCGAAAGGCTTCCGACGGCATGCACCAGCAACCGGCGTTCTTGCCCTTGGTCTCCAGGTAAATAGCCCCGCGCTGCTTGAGCAGCTCAAACGCCGTGGACCAGAAGCGGAGGCGCAGGATCTCGCTTTCCCGGGGCAGCACGTCGTACTGGACGCTTAGCCGCAGCATGGTGTTCAGGTGAGCCTGGAGGATGGTATCGGCCACCAGATGGCCAATCTCGGCGAGCGCCCGGCGCGGGCCCGGGGGCCCCCCGCCGGCCTCGATGGCGTGCAGCGTCTCGGCCCTCCACTGCAGCGCCTCCGGATGGTCTTCATAATACTTTGACATCCGGGCATAGAGATCCCAGCAGTAGTAGTCGAAGCGGACGGCGGCGTCGGCCAGCAGGGACTGGACGTCTTCGGGGGTCCGCTTTTCGAGGAAGTGAAAAGCGGCCACCACGTCAGCCACCTGTACGCCCGTGTTGTCGATGTAGTTCTGGACCTCTACCTGGTGGCCTCGCGAGCGTAGCATGCGGACAAACGTGTCGCCGAGCACGGCGTTCCGCAGGTGCCCGATGTGGGCCGCCTTGTTGGGGTTGATATTGGTGTGCTCAACGATGATCTTGCCGGTCCTGGACGGCGGCGCAGCCATCCCGCCGCGCAGCAGGGCGGCGGCGTAAGCCCCGCGATCGAACCGCACGTTGATGTAGCCGTTGCCGGCCACCTCGAGCCGGGCGACGCCCGGGATGGGCGGGACGGACGCCGCCAGCTCCTCGGCGATCTTGCGGGGCGGCTTGCGGAGCTGGCGGGCGAGCGAAAAGGCGGCGGGCAAGGCCAGCTCGCCGAACTCCGGCTGGCGGGGTTGCTCGATCAGGACGGGTATGTCGAGAGAATACGCGCTGCGGAGGTGCGCCTGGAAAGCCTCGCGCACGCGCTGTTCTAAGGCCAGAAACATTTCTAGGTGCGCGGGCTCAACAGCGGCTCGATCTTGGCGACCAGATCTTCGTAGGACAGCACGCCGGGGTGGTAGAGCCGGACGATCCCCTGGCGATCGACGAGCAGCAGCGTGGGCGTGGTCGAGACGCCGAACTTGAGAAAGTTTTCATTGCTTACCGGCACGGGCATCCAGGCTGGGATGGGATGCGCCGTGTGGTAATCGCCGCGGAGGTAATTCATTTCCTGCTTGGGTGTGGCTGTCTCGCCCCGGGTGACGTAACCGTAGAGCTGCGTAGGCCCCACGATAGTGAGCGCCCGGCCGCTATATTCGGAATGGATGCGGTCGAGGATCGGCCCTTGCTTCTTGCAATCGCCGCACCAGTGGGCCCAGAAGAACAACAGAACAACCTGGCCCTTCATCTCGTCGAGGCTTTTCGGTTTGGCGCTGACCCATTGGGGTGCGGCGATGGGCGGCGCCGGCTGGCCTTCGAGCGTCAGCAGGAGGATGTTTTTCTGAATCCGCGCCTCGATGGAAGTGCCCTTGTAGCGGGCATGCGCGGCGCGCAGAAATTCCACCGCGCCGCCGCGGTCGCCCCGGGCATCTTCGACGGCGCCCAGAACCTCGATGGCCGCGCCCAGGGCAATGGGCAGGCTCTCATCGGCGTCCAGCGTCCGGCTTTTCAGCAAGGTACGGCTGCCTTCCAGCGTTTCCCGCGCGTAGGCCTCGGCCTTGTCCCAATTCTTGGCGAAGCTTGCTCCGCGGGCCGACCAGGAAAGGGCTTCCAGCTTGGCCGGCGTGAGGCCTGGAATTTGGGCGCGTAGCCCAGCGATTTGCCGTTCGATGGCGGGCAGGTCCTTCGCCCACGCGGCCTTGCGGACGGCGGAAACGATGTCGCCACTTTGGGCCAGCAGAGCAGCAGACCAGCAGACAAGAAGCAAAACTCCCAGGCGTCGGCGGATCATATTCTCAAGGATACATCTTTTTTCTTGGCTCAAGTTCGAGCGCGACGTCCCGCAGATCCTGGCCAAGGTGAAGTCGGTGACCGACAAGCCGATCAAATACCTGCTCAACACCCATCACCACGGCGACCACACCGGCGGCAACCAGAGCCTGCTAGCTTCCACCGAGATCGTCGCCCACCGCAACGCCCGGGCCAACCTGGTGAAGAATTCGATGCCCGGCCTGCCGCCCATCACCTTCAGCGACGAAGTGTCGGTGAACCTGGGTGGCAAGGAGGTCCGGGCTCGGTACTTCGGGGCGGGGCACACCAACGGCGACGCCGTCATTTACTTTCCGTCCCACAAGATCGTTCACACCGGCGACCTGTTCGTGCGCGGCGCAGCCTTCATCGACTACGCGAACGGCGGCAGCTCCGACGCCTGGATGAAGACCATCGACGGCATCCTGTCGCTCGATTTCGAGACCGCAATTCCGGGTCACGGTGCTGTCTCGAAGCGGCAAGACCTCGTCGAATGGAAGGCCAGCTTCCAAAAAGTGCGCGACCGCGTTCGCGAGCTGACCAAGCAGGGCAAGAGCAAGGAAGAGATCGCCTCGCTTTTGAAAGTTGACGATCTGCCCGGCTGGAATATGAGTCCCTTTTTCCAGAAGAGCCTGCCGGGACTGTACGACGAGATGGCGCGAGCGCGGTAGCCTCGGCTAGGCTGGCGCCCTCATGGAGCCGGCAATGGACCACGCTACAACAGCCACTCGCCAGCACCCTGGTGAGACTTCGCGCAGTAACCAGACGTGGCTGCCCCTGACCGGTTCACTGCTACCTTGTTCACCCGTGTCCAGCCACACTGTGAAGTCCGCCACCTTGTAGGCAAGCCCTTCGCTGCCATCGATCTGAAGATTTGCGATCTCGATCCGCCGAATCCGATTCTTAGGCAGTCCGACCAGCCACGCGGCGACAGCGTTCTTGTCGCGTAACGCAGGTACGTTCGGCGGTAGCCAGACCACGTCCTGCACACACAAAGCAAGGAGGCCCATCATGTCGCCGGCGAGTTCGTGATCGAGCCACTGCTGCTGGACGGCCATGATGGCTTGCTGTGCGTGCTGCGACAATCCGCTCACGGTTCTGTTTCTCGAACAACTTCAGTGCAGCGCTTCCATTCCGTTCCGCAATTTGCAAGGAGACAAGCGAAGAAGAGAGCCGCCAGCCCTCAGGGCGCATTTTCAAAAGAAAGGACCCGGTTCAAGCGGCGCTGGTGCCGCTCCTCCCCGGAAAAGCGGGCGGAAAGAAAGGCCTCGACCAGCTCGCGGGCCAGCGCCGAGCCGATGATTCGGGCGCCCAGGCAAAGGACATTCATGTCATCGTGCTCGACGCCCTGGTGGGCCGAGTAGGTGTCGTGGCACAGGCCGGCCCGGATGCCATGAAACTTGTTGGCTGCGACCGAGGCGCCGACCCCGCTGCCGCAAATCAGAATGCCGCGGTCGGCCTGGCCCCCTGCCACGGCCTGGGCTACCGCGCTGGCAAAATCGGGGTAATCGTCGGCTGCGTTGTAGGCGTGGGCGCCCAAGTCCAACGGCTCGTGGCCCGCCTCGCGCAGCACCACAAGAATCTCGCCTTTCAGCGGGAATCCTCCGTGATCGGCCCCTACAGCGACGCGCATGGTCTCCTCCTAGCGCCGCCATTGTAGCACTCTAATGAAGCCGACCCCCGGACGCGCTCCGTGCGACAGCGCAGCCTGCTAAGCCTTCTTGATCTCCTTCTCTACCGCCCCCGCAAAGGTGTCCATATCCTCGACGGTGGTGTAGATGTTCGGCGTGATGCGCAGGCCGGTGTATTCGGCGTGCGGAACCGCGGAAACCAGGATGTTGTGCTTCGACCAGAGCGTCTTCGAAAGCTCCGCAGGATCCACCTTGGTGAGGCCGAGGAAGCCCAGACCGCAGGATTGCTCCGGATCAGGGCTGTGCAGGATCTTCACGCCCGGCAGTTCCGACAGCCGGTTCGCCCAGCGGTCCCGCAAATAGCGCAACCGCCCCGCCTTGCGGTCGATGCCGATGTTCTCGGAGAAGGCGAGCGCCTCGCTGATGGCCAGATGATTGGCCGCCGGGTGCGTGCCGATCTCTTCAAATTTGCGGATGTCTTCGGTTTGTTTTTCGCGCGCCGCCATCAGGGGCCAGGTGCCGGCGATCCGCGAGCGGCGCACGTAGAGGAAACCCGTGCCGTGAGGCGCCAGCGTCCACTTGTGCAGGCTGGTGCCGTAGTAGTCGCAGTCGAGGTCGGAAATCTTGAACGGAAAGTGGTTGAAGGCGTGCGCGCCATCGACCAGCACCGGGATGTTGCGGGCGTGGGCCATCTGGCAGATCTTCTTTACCGGGAAGATCTGGCCGGTGCGGTTGGTGATGTGGCAGATCAGGATGGCCCTGGTCTTAGGCGTCACCGCCTGCTCGATGCGCTGGGCGAGGTCGTCCATGCTGGGGGGCGGCACGGGGAAGGAGATCATCTTCAGCACGATGCCGTCCCGGCGCTCGCGCTGCTTCCAGGTAGTGATCATGCGCGGGTAGTCCTGGTTGGTGGTCAGCACTTCGTCGCCCGGCTTGAGGTCGATGCCGAGTTGGGCGATTTCCATGGCTTCGCTGGCGTTGCGGGTGATGGCCAGCTCTTCCGGGTCGCAGCCGGCCACGGCCGCCAGCCTTCGCCGCACGCCTTCCACCTGGGGCTCGAGCACGTTGATCATGGTGTGGACCGGCCCCATGTTGCTGTATTCGAGGTACCGCCGCATGGCCTCCTGCACCACGCGCGGCGAAGGGCTCACCGAGCCGTTGTTCAAGTTGATGATGTTGCGGTCCACGGTGAAGGCGTTGCGTATTTCGGCCCAGTAGTCTTCATCGGCCGCCAGGTTCTCCGGCGTCCGGTCCTTGGCGTACTTGCTGGCCGCTTCTGCCCGCTCCACCGCTTTGTCGTGCAGGGCCGCTACAGCCGACCCGGCCGCCAGACGGAAAAAGAATCGACGGTGCATAGGCATCTCTCCTCGTTGGAACGGTGCGTCTTGCCTGCTGGCGCTGAGAGGAGTCTAGCAGAGATAAGCCTGGTCTTGCGGTATTGTTCACTGACACGTTATGGCTCTGCTCCACTGCCAGCTCCTGCGGGGGGTCGTTCGATTGGCAACGTGATGCCCGGGCCGCAACGGGTCTGAAAGCTGGGGCCGGAAAAGTTAAGTAGTTGATTTCATTGGGGAAATTGGCTTTGTTTTGCAAAAAAACATTTTGCGTGCGTCCCCCTTCCCGAGCAGACCTTGTGGCCCCCCTGCTTGTATGATCTCAGGGAGGGCAAGGGGGAGGGAGGTGTGCGACCGGCTGATCGGGTGGGAAGTATTGGCAGGGGAGCGATTGATGCGCTTGAAGGTGAGGTGGTTCGTGGTACGCGCTGGCGGGGTGGGAGCGCGGGCCTGATGGGGAGCGGTTGTGCTACGCCGGATAACGATCGCGGCATCACCCGCCAGCCGGTTTTTGGGCGGGCGGGTGCATGCCCTGGTTAAAGGTGCCGAATACGTCATTCCCCACCCTGTAGCTTACCGGCAGCCCAGAACACAAAGTCAAGAACCTTGACCGGCGGCACGCTCTCGGCCTCCGGTGAGTAGGACTGCTGAAACAGCGCTATCGTATCGCGCAGAAGGCCTCGATCGAGGATGTCCTCGTAAAATCG
>JACQDG010000115.1 GCA_016201185.1 Acidobacteriota bacterium
CCAGGCGGAATTGATCAGACCTAATTTCATTTCAACCGCCCTCCAGAATTTCGGAAATCGAAACGGCGCGGCGCTCGGCGGCGCTGCGATAAGCCGCCTCGACCAGCGCCATAGTCTTGAGGTTGTCCCGCCCGCTGATTTCCGGCTCAGCTTGATTTTCCACGGCGATCAGGAGCTGGGCCATGGTCCCCTCGAAGGCGTCCGGAAACCAAACCTTGTTCCAGCGTGGTTCGAGCCAGCAGCCGGGCGGGCGCTTGGACGTGAATCGCAAGGTGCTGGGAACGGGCTCAGGATAACTGGGCCAACCGATGGTTCCACAGGCGAGGCCGTCGATGCCCTCTACGCGCCAGTTGATGTAGATGTCGCTTTCGGCGCCCTCGCGGGCAGGGCCGGTCCACACGTCATCCCAGGCGGAGCAGCGCAGCCCATTGTCGTATTCCAGGATGTAGAGGCAGATGCCGTCGGAGTGGGGAAACCGGGAGCGCGGATCGGGGCGCACGCTGGCATAGATGCGAGCCGGGTCGCCGAACCAGAAGCGGAAGCAATCCAGGTGGTGGATGCTCATCACGCGCAGAGTGAGCCAGCCGTACTGCTTTTGCCAGGGCTTCCAGTGCGGGATGGCGCGCATCTCAATGGTGGCCAGCACGGGCTCGCCCAGGTCGCCTCGCGCGAGCAGGCAGTGAAGGGCGCGAACACTCTGGTCGTAGCGCATGTTCTGGTTGACGGCCAGGGTAATGCCGGCCTGCGCGCAGCGCTCGACGATTTCCCGCGCTTCGGCGTAGCTCATCCCCAGCGGCTTCTGCGCCAGCACGCCTTTCACGCGGCGCGGCGCCGCCGTCACCCGGCGAATCACGTCCAGCATGGCGTGCGGCGGCACGGCAACGTCCGCGATTTCCACTTCCGGATCTTCCAGCAGCCGCTCCACGCTGTCGTAGACACGCGGGACCTGCCGCAACCGCGCGACATCCTCGGCCCGGGCGCGGCCGGCCGGATAGGTGGCGATCGCCACCACACGGAAGCCGGCGTTGTGGTACGCCACCAGATGGCAATCGCGCATGATGAAGCCGGCCCCTATGCAGCCAATGCCGTGATCCAGACGGCGGGGTCTCGGCGGCAGGTAGTCGAGTTCCGGGTTCATGCCAAATCCATTTCCAGATTTGGAGCTCGAATCAGCGGTCCTTCTTGAGAAGGTTCACGATTTCCTCGAGCTCCTTCCTTAATTCCTTGAGCGATGGGCGGGGCTTGGACGTGCTGGCGGAGAACTGCAGCGGAACCTGGTCGGTAGCCGCCGCCTTCTTGCGGCCGGGTCGCGTTTTTTCCTTGAGGGCTTTCCGGGCGCCGGAGATGGTGAAGCCCTCGTCATAGAGAAGCCGCTTGATTTCGAGGATCAGCTCTACGTCCTTGCGTTTGTATTCCCGGTGGCCGGCCTTTCCCTTCTTGGGTTGCAGCATGGGGAATTCGGTCTCCCAGAAGCGCAGGACGTAAGGTTCAACCCCCACCAACTGGCTCACATCGCCGATGCGGAAATATAGACGGTCGGGGATTTGGGGCGTCTCGGCGTCCGGCATCGAAAGACATGTTACCACCCCTACTGCGCAAGGACGCGCACCGTCCTTTGGCCGGGTGGGAGCAGGATGGTAAAGTGGGCGCCGGCGTCCAGAACCTGCGGGTCGATCTTGCGCCCGTCCATTTCGATGAGGTTGGGCTTGTAATCCAGCAGCGCCGGGGCCCGGCCGGAGGAGCGGTAATTAATTTCGATGCCCCCGGCAATCACGCGCGCGTCGAGCAGATCGGCGTTCAATTGCAGGAGGTGGAGAGGGAGCCGCGCCGGGTCACTCTCGATGAGGTGGCGGCCGGCGGGAATCCACACTATTTCGCCGTCGGTGGCGGGCCAGGGGCGACCGTCGAGCCGCACCGGGCCGGCGCGGCGGACGCCCACCGTCTGACTGGCTTCCACTTGAAGGCCGCCCGGAGCCGGTTTGACCCGGCTGACGGTGGCCGAAGCCGCGGCCAGCAGATCGTAATCGGTGCGGGCGATCGACTGCTCGAAATAAAGCATCACCCGCGAGAAAGCCCGTGAGGCGGCGTGGACGAGTTGAAACAATTCTGAGCCGGTCTGTCTTTTCGTGGGATACACATCCTGGTACCGTTCGACGGTGTTGATGTCCACGGCCAGCCTGTCCTGGTGCGGGGTCAGCTCGGCGTAACGGCGAGCCATTTCAGCGTAACGCTCCGGGCCCAGGTGCCAGACGGTGGCCGGGTCCTCCACGGCAAAGGTGAAGTTGAAGCGGTCGAGCAAGGGCAGCGCCGCGGCCGCGTCGGCGCCCAGATGTTCTTTCATCCGGGTGTCGAAACGGTCATCGATGTGGGTGAGCACCAGGTCCAGGTCCGGCCTCCAGCTTTTCGCAGCCGCCAGCCAGCGCTCCTCAAGCCGCAGGGCCAGCGCCGCGCGAAAGGCCGCAAAGCGCGACCAGGCGCCGCGATCGCGCTCCCAATACCGCGGCGAATCCCGGCGAAACAGCTCCCAAGGGTCGAAACCCGCCTCCTGGCGAAAGTCGCTCCTGACGGTATCACTCATAGGAGTGAAGCGCTGTGGGTCGGCGGGGCCAGACAAGGATTCGAAGTAAAGCTCGGCCAGGTTCACTCCGTCCCAGTCGAAGCGGGCGACCAGCGCCCGCAATCCCGCACCGACCGCGCGGGAGCAGTCCGGGTCGGCCAGGTTCATCAGCTTGCGCCAATCGAGGTGGGCGTCCTGCAGGATGGCCGTCTTCTCCCGCCAGCCGGGGTGATCGTCCCAGAATTTTTCGCTCACGTGCGGGAGCTCAAGCCAGGCGTAGACCAGAATGCCCTGGCGATGGCAGGCTTCGATGAGCTTCTTCAGGTATTCATCCCGGCCAGGGTCCGGGTCGTAGTAATGCCAGGCAGCCGCGTGGATGGCAGCGATGCCCGCCGCGCGCCAGCGCCGGGCGAGGAAATCCGAATCCGCGCGCAGACGATAGGAAGAGTCAAAAAATGCCCAGGTGCGCGCGCCGCGAAAGGGGAACTCGACGCCCAGGTCGGCCAGGGCCTGCAACAGATACGGGAACCGCTCGTAGCCCTTTTCGCCGACGCCCGTGGCTGTCCAAAGCACGGCCCGGCCGTCCTGCCGCCACCCGGCCACGAGCGGGCTCTTGCCCCATTTTTCGCGGGCAAAAACGCGGGCGCCGAGCGGCAGCTTGTAAACCGGCAGAGTGAGTGGTCGCTCCCACACTACCTCGAGCTGGGGGTCGCGCAACTCCTCTACCGCAGCCACGAGAACGGTCTCCGCGGTGGAACGAAACCCGAACGCCCGGGCCGGGGGCGAATCACCCTCGAGGATGGTGAATGGCGCCGGCCCGACGGCGAGATCCAGGCCGACGGAGTTCAAGATGCGCTGCCAGCCGGCGGCCACCGCTCCCGTCTCGCCGACCGCCGCGAGAGGGACCAGGGCGAGAAACGCGATGCTAATGGGCCACCGAATACCAGAGGCCGACACGCAGATCATAGTAATTCGGGCGCCGCGGGTTGAACTTGTTGTCGATATAGACGCCGCGCAGGGCGCTAATGGCCAAATCGAGCGAGGGCGAGACTCCCGGCACACGGAAGCGCAGCCCGGGACCGAACTCCACGAAGTTGGCGTAGTATTCGCGGTTGCGGTCGAAGGTGACATGGCCGTTCCAGAAAATTTGCGAGCGCAGCCCTCCCAGTTGCGGCAACCGGTAGCCCTGGCGCGTCTGCCAGTAGTTGATCACGTCGCCGTGGAACCGGCTCAAGAAAACCGCGTCGTCGTTGAACTCGGCAAACAGGCCGGCAGATTCGCCGCCCAGCGTGGCGCCCAGCTTTTGGAACCAGGCGAGTCCGCCGCGGTAATCGGGCCCGAAGCGCGGCACTCCCGGCGGCCGCTCTGTGAGATAGCTTACCGCCTGGCCTGCCTCCCCCCAGAGCGTGAAGCCGTTCCAGGTCGGTGTCCGTAATCCGGCCGCGGCGATCAAGGAGCTTTCCGAAAGGAACTGCGGCAACGGCTCGGCGGTCCGCCTCTTCCAGTCACTCACGAGTCTTAATGAAAGGTAAGGACGGACAGGAAAGTGGCCGAGGCGGAATTCGGCCTTCAGTTGCGCGTAGTGAAAGGCGTCGTGGTAGCGGGTAGAAAACATGGGCAGGGTCCACAGGCTGATCTGGAGGCGCCGGAACTGCGGGGCCAGGTTGTTGTAGCTGCGGCGGGCCTCGGCAGAAACGGTAGGGTTGGGGCTACGCATGGCCAAGGCGAGCCAGCGCAGCGCCTCGCGATCGTCCTTCAGCAGGTTGTAGACGACGCCCAGTTTCAGGGCTACCTCCAGGTCGTCGGGGTCGATTTCGTGGGCGATTTGGAACTCGCGCAGAGCATCTTTGAGGTAGCTCAAGGCGAGGCTTTTTTCGCCGAGGGTCTTGTGGGGCAGGGCCTGCTCGCGGTCGCCGCGGCGGGAGACGGCCTGCTTTGTAGCGGAGGCTCTTTTTTCCAGCGCCAGGCGGGCGCGGCGTGCGAGATCGGGGTCTGGACCCTTCGCGACCTTTTCGAGCAGCGGAATGGCGCGGGCCGACTGCTTGCACTCGAGATAAAGGAAACCCAGTTGGGCCGAGGCCAGCAGGTCGTTGGGGTCCTGGAGGACGACGGTTTCAAGCTCCCGCACGGCCGTGTCCTGCCGGCCGACGGCCAGCCAGAGAAACGCCAAGTCGCGGCGCAGGCCGGTCTGGGCCGGGTCGAGATCGAGGGCGCGGCGGTATTCGTTCGCGAACGGCTCGCGGCGCGGCAACCGGGCCCGTGCCCGCTCCGCGATGCGGGTCTGGGCGGAGCGGGAGGCGAGCAACCAGGCCCCGACCGCCCCTTCCTCGTCGCCGGCGTCGTGGCGGGCGCGGGCCAGATCGAGCGAGGTTTCTTCCCGGCGAGGAGGCAGACGCCAGGCCGCCAGGTAGTGCTCAGAGGCACGGGCCGGTTCGCGGTGCTTTTCCAGGTTCAGGGCGAGTTCCAGCCGCGCGGCGCGGTTCGCGGGGTCCTGGTCCACCGCCGCCGACCAGCGCTCGATCGCCGCTCTTAAGGCGCCGTCGACGCGGGAGAAAGCCTCGTCGGCCGTTTTCTTCGATTCGGCGTCGCCGCTGTGCCGGACCCGGTCGAACAGCTCCAGGGCGCGGGCCTCGCGGGCCGTTTCCACGCTCAAGAAAGCAAGTTCCAGGGCAACGCGGAAGTCACCCGGCTCGAGCGCCAGCGCTTGCTCGAAAACTTCGCGGGCGGATTCCGTTTCGCCGACTTTCAGATAGGCGTAGCCGAGTTCCTTGCGGATCGAGGCGCGGTTGGGAGCGAGCCGCACAGCGGCAATGAACCGGTCGATGGCGATGAGATACTTTTTCTCCTGGAGCGCCTGGTAGGCTTTTTGAAGAGCTATTTTTTCTGGGGGATCGTGGGCCGGATCCCGTGTTTGCGCGGGTAACACCAAACACGCAAGCACCAGCAGGAAAACGTGTTTCACTGCGGCGCCACGATTTGGACTTGAGACTATCTAAGCACATCAAGCGGCGGGCCGCAAGTGGTAAGATTGGGGAAGGCCATGAACCCCACCCAATTCTACGTCTCGGTCGCCGTGATGCCCATCACGACGATCATCATCGTCTTGATCGGCGTGCTGCTGAACAACAGCAACATGAACAGCCGGTTCGCTGAGGTGAATGCCCGCTTCGGTGAGATGGACGGCCGGTTTAACGACATTAACAACCGCCTCAACGACATGAATAACCGGATCAGCGAGATGAGCCGCCAGTTCGACGCCCGGTTGAACGACACCAGAGATTTGTTGCGGGCTGAGATTTCTAAGATCGAGAGCCTGGTTTTGACCAAGTTCGCCGAGTTAGATAGCCGCCTGAACCGGATCGAAGGGCGCTGAGCGAGACGCGCTGCACTGCTCTCTTCAGCGCGCCGGTCGCACCGGCGGCG
>JACQDG010000116.1 GCA_016201185.1 Acidobacteriota bacterium
CCCAAACTGCAATTCCAGCCCCGCGCCTATGCATCAGGCTACACCCTCCCGGAGAGGATCCTCCAGTACACGGCGTCGTTTCAGCAGGAGTTGCCGTCCAATAGCGTGCTAACGGTCGCCTACGTGGGCAGCCAGGGGCGGAACCTGTTCCTGCGTAGCATTACCAACAAGATCATCGGCTTCTTAACCGATCCGAAGACCGGGAAGGCGGTCGTCCAGCGCGAGTTTGGCGCCCGTTTCGCGGAGATCGACATAAAGACGAGTGGCGGCACCGACCACTACGACTCTTTACAGACGACCTTGAACCGTCGATTTGCTCAAGGACTCACACTCGGCCTACAGCACACTTACGCCCATAGCATTGGCAACACGGACGGCTCCAACGAGGCGCGGACGGCCGCCAACAACTACAGCTTTGCTGCGGAGCGGGGCCACAACACCTTCGATGTGCGGCATGCTTTCAACCTCAACGCATTGTACGAAGTGCCTTACGGTAAAGGACGACGGTTTGGGAACGACGCCAAGGCATTCAGGCAGGCTTTACTCGGCGGCTGGCAGGTGGGTGGCGTTGTCAACGCTCGCGCCGGGCTGCCTATCGAGGTGCTGATCACCCGCCCGGATGTTGTCTTTCGCGACAACCGAAACGGCAACATTGTTACCAATCCGATTGTGGGCCCGGATGGCGCCGTCTACACCTCCGCCATCATCAACGTGCCCGGCGGCGGCAACAGCCGCAACGTTCGCCGGCCCGATGTGGTGCCCGGAGTGAACCCCTACCTTGGGAACGACCGGCTTCTTATCAACCCGGCGGCCTTCGCCACCCCGCAACCCGGAACATTTGGCAATTTGGGGCGCGACGCGCTGCACGGGCTGAATTTGGTACAGTGGGACATGACGGTGGCCAAGCGCTTCCCGGTCGGCGAGCGCACCAATTTCGAGTTCCGCGGCGAGTTCTACAATATTCTGAACCATACGAATTTCGCCGCGCCGTCGGGCGGCCAGCCTCGTTTGAACAACTCGCTGGGAACCGGCGCCAACCAGCTTCAGCCCGGCCAGCCGTTTACGGCGGCCGCCGCAGGCGGCAACTTCGGGGTCCTGACTTCGACGGTGTCGAATCAGATCGGTCTGGGAACGAACCGTCAGATTCAGTTCTCGTTGCGATTTAGCTTCTAAAAAAGCCCATTATGTCTCAGATGCCAGGCCTGTTCTTTTTCGGCGCGGGGGTGATCGAAACGGCAATGGGCAGGGTTGATATCCGCCGGCATCGCACTTCAGTTTCGGCGCTGATATCGCGGGAGCCCAGAGGAGCCTCGGCTGAGGCTTCCAGAGTCAAAGTGATCTGGTCCCCCTGGCGGCCAGTGCGTCGATAGGTCACACCTGGTGGAAGCTCCAGAACCCGGAAGGGAGCGCGCTCCGGCACACCTTCCGCCTTCAATTCCAGCGTAGCCGTTTCGGTTCTGGGCAGGGTCAAGCTGCGGACCTGAGAAGAAAGTCGGGCCGGGGGCGGTTCGCACACCGTCATCGTAATTTGCGGCAAGGGGCGCCGGATGACGGTCCACAGATCGAGCAGGGGGCCCATGATCAGCGTCGTACCCGCCTCGACCACGCGGCGGTTGGGGTTTCCCTCCTCGGCAGTTGCGACTCCCGATATCCTGATCGGATAGTTGCCGGGTGGAAGCGATGCAGGCGCGCGGATCTGGAACGTAATCGCAGGAATGATCATGTCGGCGCCATCGGCATTCGGCTCAAAAAGCTGATCGGCGCGGAATTTCCCCCGGGGCGCTTCCACCCCCGGCGGCATTCCCTCAAACCACACGGATACTTCACCCGCGAAGCCGGCTTCCCTGATCAGGTGGACTTTGATCTCGCCCGAGCCTTCCCGCGGAACGACGAAGTTTTCCGGCGTTGTGAAAAGCTGGAAGCTGGACGCTTCACTTTTGATTTTCAGCCGATACTGATAACTGGGTCCGCCGCGCCTCAGGCGGTCTTTCACTCCCAGGAACAGCGGCCCGTCCTGCGAAGGCGTATAAAAGAGGCTGCTGTCCGGATTGCCGATCAGTGTTCCCTGGCCGGCCACGACATCGTCGTTTTCGGCCAATTTCTTGCCAGCCGCATCGCGCAATAGCAGAACCGTGTCAAGGTTGGGGATGCCGAGTTGGGCGGCAAGGGTCCAGAAATGGAGGGGCCTGCCGGCCACGCCTTCGATGCGATAAACGTCCTGCTCTCCGGGACGCTCCAGCGATCCGTTGATGGTGTACTCACCACGCTTTGAATCGCCCTGGGAGGCGCTCCGTTCATCGTATTCTTCGGAATCCGTGATTTCGATCTCCGGTCCATCGGAAACGCCCTTGGAGCCGCGGCCCCACAGCCGCCACAAGCCTGGGCTCGAGCCAGCGGGGACCTGGAAGTCGACATCCACGCGCTGGGCCGTCCGGCTGCGGATGTTCCCTACTATGCGCGTCGCCTCAGCGGCGGTGGGCGAATCAGCCCGGAAGTGAATCGGCATCGTGAAGGGGTAGGTAAACCGCGCATATTCCCCACGTCGAATTTCCGTGAGATGAACGCTCTCCAGGTTTTCCAGAGCCGTCCCCGCCAGGGCGATCCTCGTCGTCCGCCCGGCTCGGGCGCCGAAAGGCGAGGCATATTGCATGACGGGCAGCGCAGAGATGCGAAGTATATAAGTGGAGTTTTTCCCAAAATTAAAGCCGCGCGGTCCCCGATACTGGTCGAGCTTGATGTAATATTTCCCATCGGCTGGAAAGGTGTGCTCGATGAAGGGGGTCTCGTCGAAGTCGCTCCGGTCGTCGTCGAATGCGACGCGATTTCCGCGCGAGTCCAACAGAAACATTTTGGCCTCGAGTGCCGAGCCGTATTCGATGGAGCGGAGATCGAATGTCCAGCGCTCGCTGGCCCGCACCCGTATCGCATAGACGTCAATGTCGGGCGCACCGTCCATGCCGCCCTGAATCTCGACAGGCAAAGCCGGTATCTCCTGCGCCTGGCGCACGCTGTCATTGGGCTCGGCTTCCGGAACCGATGGAAACTGACCCACGTTGAATAGAGCGGAGGTCGAGTAACCATCCAGCGTCACAGCTCGCAGCATGTGAGGTCCAAGAGCAGCCTGCGGCGAAATAGACACCGTGCCCGCCAACTTCCCCGAACTGGCATGGCTCGTCCTGGTCCACACCAGATCGCGGCAGTCAAATTCGACCGAGATCGCGTTGGCGAGGTACTCGCCCAGGATCTCGAGCGCGAGGGAGGCGCCGCGCTGGCCTCCCAGGGGATAAACACGAACTATTTTCGGGCTGGGGAGGTCTGCTGCGGTCAAAGGAGAAACTGCGGCAGCTACCGCCAGCAGTCGGAAAAAACGCATTGGCTTGCTTTTCAGAAAAGTTCTTTCACTGGCGTCCCTTCCTTGTTGATAGCGATAGGACGGCCGTTGGCGTGATAGTTCTTCCTGCAGTCAATGGCCAGGGCTTGGTAGACAGTAGCGCCGAGATCTTCAATCGTTACAGGCCGATCGACGGGCTCAGCGGCCTGGCCATCGGTTTTGCCGATAACTGCGCCTCCCCGGATGCCGGCGCCTGCCAGCGCTACTGAAAAGGCTCGCGGCCAGTGGTCGCGCCCGCCGGAAAAATTGATCCTGGGGGTGCGCCCGAAATCCCCGATAACCAGCACTAGAGTTGTGTCGAGCAACCCGCGCTGCTCTAGATCCTCCAGCAGCGTCGGGAAAGCCTGGTCGAATTCCGAGAGCAGAGGCTTGCTCAGCTTTTCATGGTCCACGTGCGTGTCGTAGCCTCCGTGGAAGAGGGTCACCAAGCGGACCCCGGCCTCGATCAGGCGGCGCGCCAGCAGCGCCCCCTGCCCCGCGGTCTTGCGGCCGTAGGAGTCTCGCAACTTCTCCGGCTCCTCGCTGATGTTAAAGGCCTTCTTCGCCGCCGGCGATGAAACGAGGTCGAAGGCCTTCTGGTAGAACTCATCCATGCTCCCAATCAGGGACGATTGCTCGACCTTTTTGAATTCCACGTCCATCGCCGCCAGCAGCTCGGCCCGGGCGCGCGCCACCTCGAGCGTTATTCCCAGCGGCAGGGTGAGGTCCTGCACCGAGAAATTCTTCGCGTTGGGGTTACCGGCGATGAATGGATCGTAAGCAGGCCCTAAGAAACCGGCGTCGGCCGAGAGGTCTTTGTCGGGAAGCACCACAAACGGCGGCAGGCCGTTCTTTGGACCCAGCTC
>JACQDG010000117.1 GCA_016201185.1 Acidobacteriota bacterium
GTTCCGGAAGCTGGCCGATCGCTATCGCGATAAGCTGGCCGCTCGCATCGCCTACGACGATCGGCTGGCACACAAGATCGAGGCCGGCTCGGACATCTTTCTGATGCCCAGCCGCTACGAGCCCTGCGGCTTGAACCAGATTTACAGCCTCAAGTACGCTACGGCGCCGGTGGTAAGGGCCACGGGGGGGCTGGACGACACCGTGGACCCCTTCGATCCGTCAACCGGGAAGGGAACCGGGTTCAAGTATGCCGAATACAGCGGCCAGGCCATGATGGGGGCCATCAGGGAAGCTCTGGAAGTCTATCGCTCTCCGTCGCTTTGGCGGAAACTGATGCTCAATGGCATGGCCCAGGACTTTTCCTGGGGAGCCTCGGCCGCCCAGTATGTCCGGCTGTATGAGAGCCTGCGGGCGGCCCGGCGAGTCTGAGTCCTTTGTCCTCCTCGCTCATCTATAATGTTGTATGGCGCTTAGGTTGATCTTCTCGAGGGAAAACCAAGCATGGCTGGGGAAAACATTCAAACCTTCACCGACTCTTCTTTCGATACCGACGTGCTGAAGTCGGAAGTTCCTGTTCTAGTCGACTTCTGGGCCGAGTGGTGCGGGCCCTGCCGCATGATGGCGCCCACCATCGACGCCCTAGCGGAGGAGTACGCCGGCAAGGCCAAGATTGGCAAGCTCAACGTGGACGAGAACCCCGCCACGGCGTTCCGCTTTCAGGTTCGCGGCATTCCCACCCTGCTGCTCTTCAAAGGCGGCGCCGTAGCCGAGCAGATTGTCGGGCTGGCGGGCAAGGAAAAAGTCCAGAACATCATCGACAAGCACCTGACTGAGCAGGCATAAACCTTTCAGTAACCGTAGCGGCCTCATCTGGCGGCAGTGGGCCGCAGCCTGAGGGCCCCGGGCGCAGTTGAGCGCCTTCATGCCGGGCGTAATACAATTGGGCAATCATGCGCTTTTGGAACCGCTGGAAGCTGCTGAGGGCTTACCTGGCCCGCCGCGAGCGCCTCCCAGCCCTGCCGCTCGAGCACATCGTCGAGACCACAGCCACGTGCAACCTCTACTGCCCGATGTGCGTGCGGGAAACCTATAAGCAGCCCAAGGCCGACATGTCCGACGAGATCTTCGAGCGGCTAGTCGGCCAGGCCGCGGACTCGGCCGAGCACATGATGCTGATCGGGCTGGGCGAGCCGTTCATGGATCCCAAGATCTTCGACCGCGTCGAATACTGCCGCCGCCACAACATCTCCAGTCTGCTTTCCACCAACGGCACTTTTCTCGACGAGGCCGCCTCGCGGCGATTGCTGGCCACGGGTCTCGACCACATCACCCTCAGCTTCGACGGGGCCACGAGGGAATCGTTCGAGTATTATCGCAAGGGGGCGAGATTTGAGAAGGTCCGCGACAACTTCGTCCGCTTTGCCGCTCTGAAACACCGCCTGAAAGCCCGGACCCAGGTCGTCGTGCAGATGGTCCGCATGGACCGGAACCGGGACGAGGTGGAGGACTTTCGCCGCTTCTGGAAAGCGGTGGAAGGTGTGGACCAGGTGCGGGTCAAGGAGGACGAGTCGAACCTGATGCGCCCGGCCGGCCATCCGGCCTCGGACTGGAAATGGCCTTGCCACTACCTGTGGCGCGGTCCGATGTACGTAAAACAGGACGGGCATGTCTACCCCTGCTGCCAGTCCTACATGCTGGGCGGCGCGCCTGTGGGTCACGTGGGCGAATCGGCGCTCGAGGAAATCTGGAACTCCACCGAAATGCGGCGCATGCGGCGGCTGCACGCCTCGGGCCGGGCCGGCGAGATTGATATCTGCTCGCGCTGCTGCACCACGATCCCCCACCCGGCGCTGGTGGCCGCCAGCCTGGTGTTCCACGGCCGGACCGTGCGCCGTTTGCTGCCTGTCGTGGAGCGCCTGGCCTATTTCTCGCGGCTGGGGAGAGGCTGGCTCCGGCCCTCCCAGGCCGTAGCTTCCAGCGAGCCGGAGTTGGTACAGATCAAAGGTCCCGACGCAGGGTCAGCCCGCCGTCCACCGTGAGCACCTGGCCGGTGATGTAGTTATCTGGCTCGAGCAGGAAGCGGACCGCGCGGGTTACATCCTCGGCCCGGCCCAAGCGGGGGATCACGCCCTTTTCCAAGAACCGATCATACTTGCCCGAGCGCACGCTGGCCTCGGCCATGCCGGCCGCGGTCACGCCCGGCGCCACCACGTTCACCCGGATGTTGGCCCGGCCGCCGAATTCCTTGGCCAGCACGCGGGCCGCGTGGATCAGCGCCGCTTTTGGCGCTGCATAGGCCGTGGAGTTCTCGAAGACCTGAACCGCCTGCACGCCTGCGGCAATTTGGCCGTTAATATATTTGGCCAGGTTTCGCGCCAGGTGTTCCATCAGCGCGCGCCACGCACCCGGGTCGCGGTACATCAAACTTTTGGTGTGTACGTACAGTAGTTGTGCCGTCGCCGCGCCGAGCCCGCCTGCGCCGCCTGCCAGCGCCACCCTTCGACCGCTCAGGCTGAAGCTCATCTCAGGCAAGCTTCCGTGCCTCCGTTCGCGAGATGGCAGCATAGCCCAGCGAGACCAGCGTGAGAAATACCGTCAGCACTTCGCTGTCCCCCAGGTTGACTTCAAACATGGCCCCCAGCAGAACGCCGATCGTGGCGGCCACAACGGCGTGTAGAGCGAATCGATTCTCATCCTCCAGCGCCCGCCGCAAGGCGCGCCAGTGGTCGCGAAGAACGCGGCCCAGCAGCCAGAGCATCGCCAGCACGGCCGGAATCCCGCGCTCCGCCGCGTAGTGGATGTACAGATTATGCAGGTGGCCGTAGAAGGCCGGGGGCAGCTCGCCGACATCGGGGGGCTGGAAGCGCGGCCGCGCCTGAATCATGCGCCACCCCGTGCGCCACATGATCATCCGCGCGCTGGTCGAGCTGTCCGATCGGGCGCTGAACATCGACCGGACCCTTTTCTTCACCACACCGGGCGAGGCCACCAGCGCCAAGGCCAGCGCCACCGGCGCCACCAGCAGCAGCTTTCTCCGCCGTTGCCAGACCAGGTAGCCGCCGGATGCCGCCGTCGCCAGCCAGATGCTGCGCGTAAAACTGACCATCAAAGACGTCACCAGCACCCCCGCGCTGAGCCAGCCCAGAACCTTGATGCGGGCGCTCAGCCCGGGGGCAAAGAACAGGTAGCTCACCAGCACCAGCAGCACCAGCATTCCCACTTCGCTGAAAGTCATCCAGTGGCTGAGGAACCCCGTGATGCGCTCCCGGACATAGAATTCATAAAAATCCTGGTGGCGGTCGCGCGCCAGCTCGACCTTGCGAACAAACTGGACGAGGCTCAGCAGGGCGCTTACCGTAGCCGCCAGAGCCCAGGCGCCGGCCAGCCAGCGAGCATGCCGCGCCTCGAGGAGAAGGCTGGAGACCGCGAGCAGTATGGTGAACACGAAAAACTTGCGGATCTGAGGCAGCCCCGCGGCGGGATGGCCCGAAGCCAGCATAGATACCACGGTGAGCCCCATAAAGACCCCTAGCGGGGCCTTGACAGGCGGGAACCGGAGCGGGGTGTCGGAGGCGATCAGCGTGACCAAGGCCAGCCCCAGCAAGATCTGGCACACGGCAATCGACACCACCACCGCCGCGGCCGAAAGCAACATGCTCCACAGCGCCGCCTGGTGAAGCTTTTCCTGGGTTGTGGTCATGGCTCCCCGGGATCGGGAAGCACTCAGTATGGCAAACCTTCGCTCCGGGCTACTTCTTTTTCTCAGGAGGCGCCGGCAGCGGAAGGTCGGAATTAAACGTGTCGGCAACCACCTTCCACTTGCCGTCAGCCTCCTTTCTCCAGACTTCCACGTACTTGCCACGGTCGTTGACCGGGTTGCCGGAGGCGTCGTTCATAGTGAGCTCATAGGTTCCGATCAAGTAGGCCAGGTCCCCGGACTTCGCCACCTCTGCCTTGGTCGCCTTCCAGGACACCGCAAAGCCCGGGGCCGCAACCATGTTCTTCCACACACCTCGGATCGCCTCTTTTCCCGTGGCGATCGGAGCATTCGGGGGCATAATAGCGGCATCCTCGGCGTAGTAGGAGACCGCACTCTCGGCGTCCTTGGCTGCCGCAGCTTTAGACCATTGAGCGTCCAGGTCTCGGATGGCGGTCTCGTCTGCGGCCCGCGTGTCCGGCGGCGTCTGCTGGCAGGCCAATGTGAACCCGATAAGGGCAATGCAACAAGCGAGGACCAGCATCGATCCCCGTCCTTCTGGTTTGTGGCTAGTCAAGAGAACCTCCTGTTCTGCGCCATCGCGCAGCCTGGAGGAGTATATCATTGATGGAGACTGCCATGCAGATCTACATCTTTCGCCACGGGATTGCCGAGACGGCCCGGCCGGGGCAGGACGATGCCTCCCGCCGGCTCACGCCGGAAGGGAAGGAGAAGCTCCGGCGCATTCTAGAGGCGGCCCGGGGCGCGGGGGTACGGCCGGATGTGATCCTCTCGAGCCACCTAAAGCGAGCCGTCGAGACCGCCGCTCTGGCCCAGGAAATCCTGAAGATTGCTACGTCCATTATGAAGACAGAGTCTCTGCTCCCTGCGGAAAGTCCGGAGAAGGTGTGGGAAGAGATCCGCCAGCACAGGGAGGCGAAGCAAGTCCTGCTGGCGGGCCATGAGCCCCAATTCAGCTCCCTGGTGTCCTACCTCATGGGAGCCCCGAACGCCCGCGTGGAGATGAAAAAGGGCGCCATGGCCCGGGTGGATATAGACTCGCTGGGACCGCGGCCAGCCGGCGTGCTGGTGTGGCTGCTGACGGCCAAGTTAGCGGGAGCTTAATCCAGCCTCAAGCGGGCTGCGGGCGCTCGCCTTCCGCCAGGCCGGGAACCCGCTTGCCCGGGTCGGGACGCAGCACCTTCTGGGTCGGAGCTTCTTCCTCAGGCGACCCGCGGCCCACCGCCGGCAGCGGCCGGCCCTCGATCAGCAACTTGACTTCTTCGCCGTCCAGGACCTCCCGCTCCAGCAGCGCTTCGGCGATCCGCACCAGCGCGTCGGATTGATTCTGAACGATATTCCTGGCCTTGATATGGGCGTTCTTCACCAGCTCGCTCACCTGGGCGTCGATGCGGACGGCGGTGGCCTCGCTGTAATCGCGGTGCTGGGCGATTTCGCGGCCCAGGAAGATCTGCTCTTCCTTCTTGCCGAAGGTCAGCGGACCCATCTCGTCGCTCATGCCCCATTCGCAGACCATGCGCCGGGCCATCTCGGTGGCCTGCTCGAAGTCGTTGCCGGCCCCGGTGGTCATTTGCTTGAGAAACATCTCCTCGGCCACTCGGCCGCCCATCAGGATGGCCAGTTGCGACTCCAGGAAGGCCCGGGTGTAAGTGTGCTTGTCGTCCATGGGCAACTGCATGGTCAGGCCCAGGGCCATGCCCCGCGGAATGATGGTCACCTTGTGCAACGGGTCGGCGAAGGGCACCACGGCCGCCACCAGGGCATGGCCGGCCTCGTGGTAGGCGGTGTTTTTCTTCTCCTCCTCGCTCAAGATCATGGAGCGCCGCTCCACGCCCATCAGCACCTTGTCCTTGGAGAGCTCGAAATCGGCCATGGTGACCACTTTGCGGTTCTGCCGGGCGGCGTGCAGCGCCGCTTCGTTCACCAGGTTGGCCAGGTCCGCGCCGGAAAAGCCCGGCGAGCCGCGGGCCAGCACGTGCAAGTCCACATCGTCAGCCAGGGGAACCTTTTTGGTGTGCACCCGAAGGATGGCTTCCCGGCCTTTCACATCGGGCCTGGGAACCACCACGCGGCGGTCAAAACGCCCGGGGCGCAGCAGGGCCGGGTCCAGCACGTCGGGACGGTTGGTAGCGGCGATCAGGATGACTCCTTCGTTCGAGTCGAAACCGTCCATCTCCACCAGCAACTGGTTCAGGGTCTGCTCGCGCTCGTCGTGGCCGCCGCCCAGGCCGGCGCCGCGATGGCGGCCTACGGCGTCAATCTCGTCGATAAAGATGATGCAGGGAGCGCTTTTCTTGCCCTGGTCGAACAGGTCGCGAACACGGCTGGCGCCTACGCCCACGAACATCTCCACGAAGTCAGAGCCGGAAATGGAGAAGAACGGAACGTTGGCTTCGCCGGCGATCGCGCGCGCCAGCAAAGTCTTGCCGGTCCCGGGAGAGCCTACCAGCAGCACGCCCTTAGGGATTCGGCCTCCCAGCTTCTGGAATTTCTGCGGCTCCCGCAGAAACTCGATGATTTCCTGCAGCTCTTCCTTGGCTTCCTCCACCCCGGCCACGTCCTTGAAAGTGACCTTCTTCTGTTGCGTGGAAAGCAGCCGGGCGCGGCTCTTGCCGAAACTCAGCGCCTTGTTGCCGCCCGTCTGCATCTGCCGCATCATGAAGGAGGCGTTCACCAGCAAGGTGATCCAGTTGTTCGATTGGGCTTCCTTGACCTCGATGTTGACCTTCTTTTCCTGCAGCAGCTTGTAAATATCGGGGTAATTGGCCGGAATGACGGTGCGCAACTGCAACGGGCTGTTTTTCAGCTTGCCGCTGACCTGGTTGCCATTGGCAATGGTCACATCCGAGACGTTGCCGGCCTGAATCTCGTCGAGGAACTGGGAGAAGGTGAGGGTTTTTTCGCGCCCCGGGCTTCCGCTCTTGACAACCGACCAGAGGAGTACCGCGGTGCAAATCATGACCACCCAGAAGATGGCCGTCTTGATGGTAGAGTTCACTGATCTTCCTCCGGCCGGCCTCGGCCTCATTACGATAGACGCGCTTTGCCGGGCTTACCTCCAGCTTTTTTCTACTCTTTCTACACTTCGGTGATTTCCAGCACGGTTCGGCTCTCCCGCCCGGCCGCAAACTCTACTGCCGGGCCAAACCCCCGCGACCACACCAAAGTTTCTCCGGCCACGCCTCTGGAGACGATCACCGGCCAGTTTCGCCGCTCCCAAAGGGGAACCCTGTGGCGCTGGAACAGGGTCTTCAGCTTCTCCGGGCCCTGATGTCCCACCGGGCGGTACTGATCACCCGGCCGCCAGTTTCGCAGCCACGCGTCTGGCGAATCTCGTAGGTCCCGGGAATAGCTAGCTCTAAGGAGAAATTCCTAGTATCCAGACCTTCATTGGCGTCGAGCGGAGCCAGCCGCACTTGGTCGAAAGAGCGGAAAACGTCCACGCCGGGGATTTGCGCGCGCCCATGGCCCTCCTCGAGAGCCGTCAGCCGGCGGATTTGCTCGATATGGCCGAACTCGACGCCGCGCAGGTCGCCCCTCACTTGCTCGACGGCGTGCCGCAGCAGACGCCGCTCGACCGCCGGGGGCAGGGCCGCCACGCGCCGCGCCTCCAGGTACAAAACCCGGTCCTTGCTGCGCAGATAAACCGGCGCCAGGCGCTCCATCTCGGCGCTCCAGTAGGATTCTTCATCCCGGGCCCAGTCGGCGAGCTGGGCCAGGGCGCCGGTGATTTCGGGGTTCCACTCCCGGGCTAGTTGGGGCAGCATCTCGTGGCGAAGCCGGTTGCGGGCCATGTCGCGGCTCTCATTGCTGCTATCCTCTCGCCACTGGCGCCCGGCAGCCCGCAGATATCGCAGCACCTCGGCGCGATCGACTTCGATGAGCGGCCGCACGACGCCGCCTTCAAGCAGCGGGTAAATGCCCGCCAGGCCCGCCGTGGCCGCGCCACGCAGAAACCGGAACAGGACCGTCTCAGCCTGGTCGGTCCGGGTCTGGCCCACTTCGTGAAGGCCTCGTCGGCGTCCGACTCGGCCCCCCGCAGTTTGTGGTTGAGGTGGACCACGGCGGGCAGGATTCCCAGCTCCGGCGCCAGCTCGCAGAGGATCAGCAGGAGGGCCAGCGAATCCGGGCCCCCCGAGACGGCCACGCCTGCCCGCTCGCCGGCGCGGAACATGGCGTACTTGGCAATGGTCTGGGCCACGCGGCGAAGCATGATTTCATTATTAGCCGCGAATGAACGGGAATCAACGCGAAGGCTGCTCAGCGAGGGCCGGCGATAGGCCGCTTTCGGGATTGGCTTTGTTTGGTAATTTTTCATTTTGTTGCCGTAAGTGCTTCTGAGATAAGCCGCTCCGGGTGTCCTCTGCTTATATCATACGGGCGGAGTGGAGGCGAGGCGCAGGCCGAGGGGGCTAAGTCGCTGAGGGGGCGGGGAATGTTTTCGGGGATTTTAAGAGAAGGCGGGAGGCGCTGCGGCGGGCCTCCGCGATCATGGCCGCCAGGCCGCGGGCCAGCTGGGGCACGCGGACGTTTGCCGGATCGTGTTTAACGCGAAGCGTGATACGATGAGAAGGTGATCCGGTCTTTCCGGTGCAAAGAAACCGAGAGGCTTTTTCGCCGGGAGCGCAGCCGGAAATTTGTCAATGTCGAACGCATCGCCCGGCGGAAGCTGCGAATGCTGGACGATGCGGAGACCCTGCAGGACCTCGCGGCAGTTCCGGGGAACCGGTTGGAGTTCCTGGCCGGAAGCCGGCGCGGGCAGCACAGCATCCGGGTCAATGACCAATGGCGGATCTGCTTCCTCTGGCGCGCTGGAGGAGCGGAGAACGTAGAAATTGTGGACTACCACTGAGGAGGCTCAGGATGGCCAGAAAGAAAAGCGGCCTATTACCGCCGATCCATCCCGGAGAAATCCTCCGGGAAGAATTCCTCAAGCCCCTGGGGATGTCGGCGCACCAGCTTGCGCTGGCGCTCCGAGTGCCTGCGACCAGGATCAATGACATCGTGAATGAAAAGCGTGGACTCACGGCGGACACGGCCCTTCGCCTGGCCCGCTACTTTGGCACCACCGCTAAGTTCTGGCTCAACTTGCAGGCGTCCTACGAGTTGGAAGTGGCCCAGGATCAGCAGGGCGAGTCCGTCAACCAGCAGGTGCTGCCGAGAACGGCCTGAAAAGACAGCTACAGGGAATGCGTCAGATAGTCGGTGCGGCCGCCGTCGGCGGTGAGTATCTGGCCGGTGACGAACCCGGCGTCGGACGAAGCGAGAAAAGCTACCACGGAAGCGATATCCTCGGGCATACCCGTGCGGCCGAGCATGCTGCGCGCG
>JACQDG010000118.1 GCA_016201185.1 Acidobacteriota bacterium
ATCAGGTCCGCGGCGGCGCCCTGGATTGGAGAGTTCACCGCTGTCCGCTCGGCAAAGCCCCGGGCGTTGGGGTTGGGGGAGTTGATATCAGGGATGGCGCGAATCCGTCCGAACATCGTGCGGGTGAGGCCGGTCTGGCGGACCTCAGCGATGGTCGAGTCGATGAATTTCTTCACCCCAGCGTAGCGAGTGAAATAGCGGCTGATATAAGCCTGAGCCTCGGTGCGGGAAACGCCGATCTGGTTGGCCAGGCCGAAGGCGCTGAGCCCGTAAACGATGCCGAAGTTGATGGCTTTGGCGCGGCGGCGCTCCTCGGGACCGACCATCAGGGGCGGGACGCCCAGCACCTCGGCCGCCGTTCGGGTGTGGATGTCCTCGCTGCGGCGGAAGGCATCCGTCAGCACCGGATCGGAGGAAACATGCGCCAGCACGCGCAGCTCGATCTGAGAATAATCCGCCGACATCAGCCGCCAGCCCTGTCGCGGCACGAAGGCGGCGCGGATTTGGCGGCCCAGTTCGGTTCGGATGGGGATGTTCTGCAGGTTCGGGTCGGAAGAAGAGAGCCGGCCGGTGGCTGAACCACACTGATCGAAGGTCGTGTGGAGCCGGCCTGTCTCGGGGTTGACGAGCGCGGGCAGCGCGTCCGCGTAAGTGCCCTTAAGCTTGGCGATCTGGCGGTATTCGAGGGTCAGGCGGACGATCTCGTGCTCGCCGGCCAGGTCCTCAAGAACTTCGGCCGAGGTCGAGTGGGCCTTCGTTTTGCTGGTCCGGCCTGGAGCGGGCAGCTTCAGGTCTTCAAACAACACTTTACCTAATTGTTGCGGCGAATTGATATTAAAGGGCTTCCCCGCCAGCTCGTGGATCCGGGCCGTGAGCTCTTCGAGGCGCCTTTCGAGTTGCACTGAGAGCGCCTCCAGCGCTTCTCGATCGATGCGCACCCCGGCTCTTTCCATCCGGATCAGGACCGGCGCGAGGCCGCCCTCGAGCTTGTGTGAGAAGCGTCGAAAGACGCACTCGGCCAGAGAATAGTCCGTGCGCGTGGACTCGAGGAGATAGCTGTAGAGGCGGGTGTCGTGAGCTACGCCCGCAATCCCAATCTCAAACCGGTCCAGGCTCCGCCAGACCGTTTTCAGGTCGTGAACGGACTTCGGCACGGCGGCGGCCCCGAGCGTTGCCTTTGCCACAGCTAGCGGAACCACCCGCGCTTCCCCGCTCCGGAAAGCCAGCCCGACGCCGCCCAGGTCGATTTGCCCGGCTTCTGCCAGCCCCAGAGCCACAGCCACTGGGGCGCTGCTCTTCACTGCGTCGCCCAACCAGGCTCGCAGCTCCTCCTCGCTTTCGAGCCGGCCATAGTCGACCGGCCCCTCGCGGACGGAAGGACCGAACTCCTTCAGCAGGCTGTGAAATTCGAGTTCCTGGTAAAGGCCTTTCAATTTTTCCGCATCGGCGGGCGTGGCCAGCACCGCTTCCAGGTCGAGCTCGACGGGCGCGCTGGTATCGATGGTAGCCAGCTTCTTGCTCAGCAGGATCTGGTCGCGGTGCTGGAGCAGGCTCTCGCGATACATCCGGCGCTCCACCTGCGCGGCGTTATCCAGCGCCTGTTCGACGCGGCCGAAGCGCTGGATCAGGTCGCGCGCACCCTTGTCCCCGATGCCCGGCGCGCCGGGGATGTTATCCACGGCATCGCCCTGCAGCGCGAGCAGATCGGCCACTTGGCCCGGATCGACGCCCATCGCCTCAACGACCTTGGCGGCATCGTAAACCAGGTTCTCCTTGGCCGGGTTCAGCACGAAGATGCAATCGGCCACCAGTTGCAGCAGGTCCTTGTCGCTCGAGACGATGTAGACCTCGAGCCCCTGCGAGGCCGCGCGGCAGGCCAGCGAGCCGATCACGTCGTCGGCCTCAAACCTCGGATATTCCAGCACCGGGATGCGCAGGGCTTCGAGCAAACGCCGGATGTAAGGGATCTGGGTCAGCAGTTCGGGAGGGGCCGCGGCGCGGTTGGCCTTGTAGTCCGCGTACATCTCGTCGCGGAAGGTCGGCACGGCGCTTTCAAACACAGCAGCGATGTATTCCGGGTGCTCCTCGGCAACGAGCTTCCGCAGCATGGATTGGAAGATGTAGACCGCCTCGGTGGAAAGGCCGGAGCGCGTGCGCATGGCGGGCGCTCCGCTGCGGGCGCGGGCATGGTAGGCGCGGAAGATCAGGCCGAAGGTGTCGACGAGGAAGAGCCGGGGAGCGCGGTCGGCCACCCCCCCATCTTAACAACCAGTCATAAGGCGACAAACGGAAGGTTTCGTAGGGACCCACAGGCCGGTTTGGTGGCCAGGGTGTGGCTGGATAGCCACAGTCGCGGCTTCATGTGTCCCGGCCGGGCCACACCACTCGATTTCGTACTGTCTTAGAATCAATAGAATACACATGGAATTTCAGGTGCAAAGGGGAAATCCCTTAAGCAACCTTAAGGACTAATCACTTTGCGATTCGAAACCACCACGCAGAGGCCGGTGGAGGTGCGCGGAGTAGGCCTGCACAGCGGCGTAAAAGTAGGCATCCGCATCCTGCCCGCCCCCGCGTCGACCGGCATTGCTTTCCTGCGCACGGACCTCGACCGGTTCGTCATACCCGCCAGTTGGAAATACGTGGCGCGGGTTAGCTACGCCACGAGCCTCATGCGGCAGGGCGTGCTGCTGTCGACGACAGAGCATATCCTGAGCGTATTTTATGGCCTGGGTATCGACAATGCCGTAGTGGAGATCGACTCCCTGGAGCCGCCGATTCTTGACGGTAGCGGCGCTCCGTTCGTGGAGCTGGCGGAGCAGGCCGGGCGCAAGCAGCTCCGCCGCAAGCGCCGCTACCTGCGCATCCGCCGCCCGGTGGAAGTGCGGGACGGCGCGCGGCGCCTCACGGTCCTGCCCTCTGACAGTTTTCGCGTCACCTGCCTGACCGACTACGGCCACCCGCTGGCCGGGCGGCAGGAAATCGACATCGAGCTCACACCCCAGCGCTACGCGCAGGAAATCGCTGCCGCCCGCACCTTCGGCTTCGAGCGGGACCTGGAGCAGATGCGGGACATGGGGCTGATCCGCGGCGCTTCACTTTCGAATGCCGTCTGCTTCACCCGCGACGGCATCCTCAACCAGGAGGGCCTGCGCTTCCCCGACGAATGCTGCCGCCACAAAGTGCTGGACCTGATCGGCGACCTGGCCCTGATCGGTCGCCCGCTGGTGGGCCATGTGATCGCTGAGCGGGCCGGCCACGCCATGCACACCGCCCTGGTGGCGAAGATCATGAACAACCGCTCCAGCTACGAGGTTGTCACCCTGGATCAACTGGCCACGGAGGCGGCCCGCGCCCTGGTAGGATAAAGCGAGGCGCGGGGGTCGCGCCCCTTCATCATCCGGAGGCCTGCCATGGCAGTAGTCGCAGCCGATTACACCAAGACAGCGGTACCCGATTACGAGAAGAACGCCTGGGCGTCGCAATCCCGGCGCTTCGAAGAGGCAGCCGCGCTCCTGAACCTGGAAGAAGGCTTGTGGAAGTTGTTGCGAATGCCGGAGAGGGAAATCACCGTTGCCATCCCCGTGCAGCTTGACGACGGGAGGCTCGAGGTATTCACCGGCTATCGCGTGCAGCACTCCATGGCCCGCGGGCCCGCCAAAGGCGGTATCCGTTACGCCCCGGACGTCACACTGGACGAGGTGAAAGCGCTAGCCTCGTGGATGACTTGGAAATGCGCTGTGGTGAACATTCCCTTCGGGGGGTCCAAGGGCGGCATCGTGTGCGACCCCCTGCTGCTTTCCCCCTTCGAGCTGGAGCGCATGACGCGGCGCTACACGGCCGAGCTGCTGGAATTTATCGGGCCGGAGCGCGACGTTCCCGCGCCGGACATGCACACCGACGAGCAGACCATGGCCTGGGTGATGGACACTTACTCCATGCACGTGCGACACACGACCACCGCCGTGGTCACCGGCAAGCCGATCGACCTGGGGGGCTCCCGGGGCCGACGCGAAGCCACCGGACGCGGCTGCATGATCGTGACCACCGAGGCCATGAAGAAACTCGCGCTGCCGATCGAAGGCGCCCGCGTGGTGATCCAGGGCTTCGGCAACGTGGGCTCCATGTCGGCGCAGCAGATGGCCGCCCGGGGCTACAAGATCATCGCCATCGTCGAAATGGACGGAGCCATTTACAACTCCAAGGGCATCGACATCGAGGCCTTGCTCGCTTACCGGCACCGGCACAACACCATCACCGGCTTTCCCGAGGCCGGGGCGATGGGCCGCGACGAGGCCATGCTGCTCGAATGCGAAGTCCTGCTGCCGGCGGCCACCGAGAATCAGATCACCAGCCAGAACGCCCCGCACATTAAAGCCAGGATCCTGTGCGAAGGCGCCAACGGCCCCACTACCGCTGATGCCGACCTCATCCTGGAGAAGAAGGGCGTATTCGTCATCCCCGACATCATGGCCAACGCCGGAGGCGTGACGGTTTCTTACTTCGAGTGGGTGCAGGACCGCCAGGGTTATTTCTGGAACCTGGATCTGGTGTATGACCGCCTGCAACAGATCATGACCGAAAGCTGCCACGACGTGCTCCGCTACGCCGAGAAGCACAAGGTGAACAACCGCATCGCGGCCTACATGTTAGCCATCG
>JACQDG010000119.1 GCA_016201185.1 Acidobacteriota bacterium
ACGTATTCATCCAGGCTGATTTCGAAATAGAACAGTTCCTGGCCCGTGCGCGCGTCTCGAATGCCGGTGACGTATAACTTCGAGCCGGGAATCCGGTCGGGCCTCCGGCCCAGCCGAAAGTAAAAGAAGCCGTTGGCCGTTCCACGGGCTGGCAGCATGCGGGCTGCAAACTCCCGGGCCCCAAGCTCCCACGATGCCGGCCTTGGGCCACGGGTTCCGACCCCGCCGCCGGGAATGGGAGACGGCCTCCGCCCTATATCGCCGGGATGAACCCGCCCGGAGCGCTCCACATCTTCAGCCGGGATGGGCTCGATCCGCTGCCCGTCGGCAGTGATGAATTCGACCCGCATCCCTTCCAACTGCAGCACCCGATCGGAATCGTTGGCCATGACCACCAAAATGGGCAATACCCCAAGCTTGGCAAAGTTGATCTTCCCAAAGGCCTGCTTTACTTTTCCCCCGCTTTCGTAAGGCTCCACGGCGATGGTAAGGTTTTCGATCCTCTGGCGGGCCGGATAAGAGGCTGCGGACCGGGGTTGGAAACGGCCGGTCTCCTGCGCGGCCGCCGAGGCGAGCGAGGCTAGCAGAATGGCCTTGCCGAGCATCTTCATGGGACTATACTGAGAGGACCGCACGCCGGTTGGGGATGGCCTGGACGGGCGTCCGGCTCCGAGCGCCTTGGCATGTTTTTTGTTTACAACCTTTTGCTGGCCCTGGCCTCCGTCATTCTGATCCCTTACTACCTGATCCGGGGATGGCTCCGGGGAAAACATTACGGAAGCATCCGCCGGCGCCTGGGAGGGCTGGAGCCCTCTTTGACTCAGACTGGCGCCAGGGCCATCTGGTTACACGCGGTTTCGGTAGGCGAGGTGCTGTCCTGCACAGAACTGGTGGCCCAGCTTCGGGCGCGTTTTGCTGCGGTCAAGATTCTAGTTTCCACCACGACGGCCACAGGTCACAAGACGGCGCGCGAAAAGCTGGGGACGCTCACAGACGGCATTTTCTATGCGCCGCTGGATTTCCCTTTTGCGGTCCGCCGGGTGATGCGACAGGTGCAACCGCGCCTGGTAATCGTGGCCGAAACGGAGATCTGGCCCAATCTTTTCTGCGAGGCGAAGCGATTCGGGGCAGGTCTGCTGGTCGTGAACGCCCGAGTTTCCGACCGCTCAGCCCCGCGATATCGCCGCTATCGCTTTTTTTTCCGTCATGTGCTAGCTCTCCCCGACTTGATCGTGGCCCAGTCGGCTCTGGACCGCCAGCGTCTCATCGAAGCTGGAGCCCCACCGGAAAAGGTCGAGGTCGGCGGAAACCTGAAATTCGATTACCGCCCAGCCGACTTTCAAGCCCCGGTTGAGATCGTGGCCCTCGTCGAGCGCCTTAAGCCCGAGGCGGTTTTGCTCGCCGGCAGCACTCGCGAAGGCGAAGAAGCCCAAGTCCTGGCCGCCTGGGATCAACTAACGCCAAAGCATCCACGCCTGCTGCTGATCCTGGCGCCACGCCACCCGGAGCGCTTCGACCGCGTCGCCGAAGGGCTCACGCAGGACGGTAGACGCTTTCTGCGGCGCTCCCGGTTGGACGGCGAGGACCGGCTGGAGTTGCCTGGCATCCTGCTGCTCGACAGCCTGGGCGAACTGGCATCCCTTTACCGGCTGGCGGAGGTGGTTTTTGTGGGGGGATCGCTGGTGAACTGGGGCGGGCACAACGTGCTGGAGCCGGCTCTGGCCGCACGGCCGATTCTCGTGGGCCCGCACATGCAGAATTTCCGGGCCATCACCGAAGCCTTGCTTGCTGGGGGCGGCATGGTGCAAGTGAATAGCGCCGGGGAGCTGGCTCCGGCTCTGGAGCGGCTGCTCGAGAACCGCCAGGAAGCCAAAGCCATCGGCGAAAGGGCGCGTCGGGTGGCCGAGTCCCACCGCGGCGCCACCAGGAGGGCCGTAGAACGCGCCGAGCTGCTCTACCACTTTGCAATACCCAACCAACCCCCGGGACTCATCGAGCGCCTGCTTCTCTGGGCGCCGGCGCGAATTTGGGAAGAGGCCACACGGTTTCGCAGCCGGGGGTATCAGAGCGGCCGCTACATCCGTCGTCGATTGGAGAGTTATACCGTAAGCGTTGGGAACCTGACCGCCGGAGGGACGGGCAAGACCCCCGTGGTTCTCTGGCTGATCGAGCAGCTCCAGGCTCGGGGAGTATCCTGTGCCGTGCTGACCCGAGGCTACCGACGCTCTTCACTCGAGAAAATCACGGTGTTCGACCCGGGCGCCCCGGTCTCCTCTCCGTTGCTCACGGGCGATGAGGCGCAAATCTACTTGCGCCGCTTCCCGGTGGCGCTGGGCATCGGCGCCGATCGCTACGAGGCCGGCGTGGAGATCGAACGTCGCTGCCGGCCCGACGTTTTCATCCTCGACGATGGCTTCCAACACCCGCAGCTGGCGCGGGATCTGGACCTGGTCCTAGTGGACGTGACGGCGCCGTTTGGACGCGGCAAGTTGCTGCCCCTGGGCCGGTTGCGGGAGCCTGTGGAAGCCCTGGGCCGCGCCGATGTGCTGTTGCTGACGCGCACCGAGCCCGGCGAGCGCTGGCAGGGGTTGTGCAAAGAGCTGCGGCGCTACAATCCGCGCGCCCCGATTCTATTGTCCCGCATGGACCCCGTGGCCCTCGTAAAGGCAGGCAC
>JACQDG010000124.1:0-7380 GCA_016201185.1 Acidobacteriota bacterium
GTGGTTTCCCGCAACCTGAGCCGGTTTCAAGCCGAAGGGCTGGTGCGCATCCACGCCCGTGAGATCCACCTGCTGGATCGGGCCGGCCTGGAACGCGAAGCTGAAACCGAAATGGGCTGACCGCCGCATACCATCCTCACAGTAGCCGCCAAGCCTATCCACAGTCGGTGACCGTGGTCACAGGCCTGGGAGCGAAACCAGCTAAACTGGATTTATGGGAGCCGGATTGCCCACCGCCTGGAAAAAGGTCTGGGAGCGCGGCCCGGCTGGCGCGCGCGTTGCGAAAAAGCGCTTGAGCGCGCCTAGTTCCAGAACTGGGAGCGTCGAGAGCGGCGGTGGTCAAGCCGCCACAAGCCAGCGGCACGGGCGGCCTCCAGAGCCCGCTCGTATTCCGCACTGGTAATACGACGGTTGATCTCCACAAACTGGCTGTCCGACACCCTGCCCGCCGGGCCGTACTGATCCATCAGGTTCACGTAAGTGTCCGGCGAGACTTCTTGCGCCAGAAAGCGGAAGATTTCCTCGGCGCCGGCAATCTCGCCGGGCATGATCAGATGCCGCACCAGCGCGCCGCGCCTGGCCAGCCCGTGCTCGTCAAACTTCAGCGGTCCCACCTGCCGGTGCATCTCCCGGATGGCCCGGCGGGCGGCCTCCGGATAGTCTCTCGCCTTCACGTAGCGCAGCGAGAGCGCCGGATCCCAGAACTTGAAGTCGGGCATATAGATATCAACAATGTCATCGAGCAGGGAGAGGCTGTCCGCCGAGTCGTAGGCCGAGGTGTTGTAAACTAGCGGCAGGCGCAGGCCGGCCTCCACGGCGATGGACAGAGCCTCGATAATCTGCGGCACGACGTGCTCCGGGGTGACCAAGTTGATGTTGTGGCAGCCCGCCTTCTGCAACTCCAGCATCATCGCTGCCAGCCGCTGGGGAGGCGCTTCCGGGCCCCGCTCGGCCTGGCTGATGTCGTAGTTCTGGCAGAAGACGCAGCGCAGGTTGCACATGGAGAAAAAAATGGTCCCGCTGCCGTTCCATCCCCGCAGGCAGTCTTCCTCGCCGAAGTGGGCGAAATAGCTGCTGACCCGGGCATAGCGGCCGGTGTGGCAAGTGGCGGTCTTGTCAGCCATGCGATCGACGCCGCAGTTGCGCGGGCAAACCAGGCAGTGCGGCAGCCGCTCCAGCGCTGCTTCGGCCCGACGCCGGAGTTCGCCTGTGCGATGGAGCGAGAGATACGCCGGCTCAAATGTCCGGCTGTCGATGGTAAACGGGTTCGGGGCGGTTTGGGTCAACATAGATGCCCGCAGAGCTAATCCCAGGCCTGTACTCATCTTAACTCTTCCCCGTGCCCAGCTTATCTCTCTTTTGGCACTCCACTTGCTCTTCTAACTGAGAAGCCACCCGATGGCCGCGAAGGAGCCTTCATGGCGAAAGGTTTTGTCTGCATTCAGGTGGAAAGGTGCAAAGGGTGCGGGTTCTGTGTCGAGTTTTGCCCCACCCGGGTGCTGGCTCTTTCCTCAGCCTTCAATTCCAAGGGCTACCATCCACCCCACGTGGTGAATGGCGAAAAATGCAGCGGGTGTGATTTGTGCGGCATATACTGTCCGGACTTCGCGATTTTCGGGTGGAAAGCAAGGGCCTCCGAGGGAGCCGCTCATGCAGGCTAACCCGAAAGGAGTCCTGACAGGGACCCATTTTCTCGATGGCGACCAGGCCTGTTGTGAAGGCGCCCTGGCGGCGGGCGCTCGATTCGCCGCCGGCTATCCGATCACTCCCTCGACAGAAATCGTCGAGCGGTTCGCCTGGCGAATCCCTACTGTGGGGGGAATGTTTATCCAGATGGAAGACGAGCTGGCGGCCTCGATCGCGATTCTCGGCGCGGTGTGGGGCGGCGCTAAAGCCTTCACCGTGACCTCCGGCCCCGGCTTTTCTCTAATGATGGAGCACATCGGCTACGCGGCGATGACGGAAACACCCTGCGTGTTCGTGGACGTGCAACGAGGCGGGCCCTCGACGGGGCTGCCCACTTTGCCGGCGCAAGGGGACATGATGCAGGCCCGCTGGGGCTCGCACGGTGATTACGAGATTATCGCCCTCTGCCCCAACTCGCCCCAGGAGTGCTTCGACGTGACCATTCGCGCCTTCAACCTAGCCGAGGAATTTCGTGTTCCGGTGATGCTGATGATGGACGAGTGCGTGGGGCACATGACCGAAAAGGTCGTCATTCCGCGGGCCGAGGAAATCGAGATCTATCCGCGACGCCATACGGCGCGGGGGCCCGGCGAATACTGGCCATACGAAACAAATGGGGATCTGGTGCCGGAAATGGCGCATGCCGGCGAGGGCTACCGCTTCCACATCACCGGGCTGACCCACGACGAGCGGGGCTACCCGGCAATGAACGCCGCGGCGCAGGACCGGCTGGTGCGGCGGCTGAAAAACAAAATCCGCGCCGCGGCGGACCGCCTGGCCCTGTACGAAGAGGAGGCTACGGAAGACGCCGAGGTGGTGGTGGTTTCCTACGGCATCACTTCCCGTGTGGCGCAGCGGGCCGTCGAGATGGCGCGGCAGCGCGGCATTCGGGTGGGGAAGTTCCGGCTGGTTGCCGCGTGGCCGTTTCCCGCAGCGCGCCTGAGGGAGCTCGCCCAACGCGTGAAGGTATTTGTAGTGCCGGAGCTGAACTGCGGCCAGATGGTGCTGGAGGTCGAGCGGGCCGCGGCCGGAATGGCGCGAATCATCCCGGTGACCCACGCCGGCGGCGACGTGCACCGGCCGGAGACGATTCTCGAAGCCATAGTGGAGGCTGCGCGATGACAGCGGTTGTGGAAACGCCGGTCATTAATCCGGTTGAGCCGTTTCTCCGCATGGACCGCATGCCGCACATCTGGTGCCCCGGTTGCGGCATTGGGACCACGGTGAACTGCTTCGCTCGGGCGCTGATTGAGTCCAAGGCCGACCCGGAAAAGCTGGCCGTGGTTTCGGGCATCGGGTGCACCGGCCGGGTGGCGGGATACCTGCATGTCGACTCCTTCCACACCACTCACGGCCGGGCCATTCCCTTCGCCACCGGCTTGAAGCTGGCGAACCCCTCGTTGCAGGTGGTCGTATACTCCGGCGACGGCGACCTGTTCGCCATCGGGGGCAACCACCTGATTCACGCCGCGCGGCGCAACATCGACCTCAAGGTGATCTGCGTCAACAACTTTATCTATGCCATGACCGGCGGACAGACCGCTCCCACCACGCCCGAGCCGGCCACGACCACCACCGCGCCGTACGGCTCTTACGAGCCCGCGTTCAACCTGCCTTACCTGACCGAGTCGGCCGGGGCGACGTACGTGGCGCGCTGGACAACTTACCACGTCCGACAACTGACGCGATCGATCGTGGAGATGCTCCAGAAGAAAGGCTTTTGCCTTATCGAGGTTCTCTCGCCGTGCCCCACGCTCTACCAGCGGCGGAACCGCCTGGGAGACGCCCTCGAGACGATGAAGTATTACAAGGAGCGCAGTAAGACGCGCCACGGTGCGCCGACGAGCGAAGTAGGGCTGACGATGCAGGGCGACATCGTGGTCGGCAAATTTGTGGACCGGGACCGGCCGGATTACCTGGAAAGCATGCGCCGGCGGCTGGCGGAGCAACTAGGCGACAAATTCGCCGGCGTGGGAGTCTTAGCATGAGCCAGACCGAGATTCGCATCGCCGGTTTCGGAGGGCAGGGAGTGATCCTCTCGGCCATGGTCATCGGCAAAGCCGGCTGCATCTTTCAGCCGGGCTACGCTACCATGACCCAGAACTTCGGCCCGGAGGCCCGCGGCAGCGCGTGCAGCGCCCAGGTGATCCTCTCCGACCAGCCCATTTTGTATCCTTACGTCACCCAGCCTGACATCTTGATGGTCATGTCCCAGGCGGCCTACACGCGCTTCACTCCTGAGTTGAAGCCCGGCGGATTGCTGCTGGTCGCGCAGGCCCTGGTGCGCATCTCGGACCTGCGAGCGGGCATTCGCGCCTACAGTATCCCCGCCACGCGCCTGGCAGAGGAACTGGGCAAGCGCCTGGTGTTGAATATTGTCATGGTTGGGTTCTTTGCCGCTGTGACCGGGTTGCTTGACCCGGAATCATTGCGCAACGCGGTGGCCGATTCAGTGCCGCCAGCCTCCATGGAATTGAACCTGCGAGCCTTCCAAAAGGGATTTGACTACGGCCTGGCGAGAGTGGGGCCGCTGGCGGAGCCGGTCGAGCCGGAGCAAATGATCGCCATCGAAGGCCTGGGCTGATCCTCTACCGTTCTTTCCAATCAACCAGGCCCGGAAACAAGCTTAGGAAACTAGCCGCCCGGGGCATCATGCCCCCCGGTGCCAGCCAGGTCCTCTACTTTGGTGCCCAGTCGGTCTATGCGCTGCGGAATCTGGCCGCGCTGGCTCACCTGGCCTTCCATAGCGCCCTCGTGGACGTAGGTATCGGTCTTGCGGGGCCCGGCCGCAGCACGGCCGTGATGCTGGCGGCTGGCCGCAGTCATGATCTCCCGGATGGCCATCTCCATTTCCTGAATTAGGGGAACCATATCCGGATCCTCTACCGAGCGGCCCAAGCTGGCCAAAGAAACGGCAGAAAGCTGCACGCCGCCTTCCATCGCATGGACCGAAATACGCAGCGGGAGGACCGCCCCCATCGCGGGGTTACGCTCCAGTAGTTTGGAGTAGGCGATCGGATCGCAAAGCTCATATACCCGAATCTTTCGCCCGGTCGACAAACCCCTGTCACGGAGTTTACTGGACAGATCGTACTCGCCAATGATGCTGCACCCATGCTGTTCTGCCGCCTGGCGCAGGCAGATGTCCATCTCCTCCAGAGAATTGGCCGAATACAACGTGGTAAGCATAACCTACTCCACATAGTCTGCGGATTGCAGACCGGCCCATTACAGCAGGCCAATAATACCTCAGCATTCCAGTAGCCAAAAAAGAAACTACTGGCGGCAGGAAGCAAGCAGACTCAGCTAACTGGTTTCGCCCCTGCTGCCGCTGCGGACATGCCGATACGTCTGCAGCGCAGCCAGTAGGGCAGGAAAGACGCCCAGGACGATGAACACACCGTCGCCCGGCAGGCGGAGCCACTCGATCAGGCGCACGATCATTTGGCCCAAGAACTCCGGCCCGCGCGCGTGCCAGTAGCCGTTTTCCAGAACGTCCAACAATTGGAGAACGCCGGCCGGGAACAGATTGGTCACTACCATGAGCATCAGGCCGGCATTCAGCCCCCAGAACGAAAGCCGGATGTATTTCTCAATCCCTGCCCATTGCGTCTCGCTGGAGCACTGGCGCAACGCGAAAACCATTAGAGCCACGGCCAGCATTCCGAAGACCCCCATCATGGCGGCATGGCCGTGGTTCGGGGTCAAAACCGTTCCCACCTCGAAGTAACTGACGATCGGCAGGTTGATGAGAAACCCAAACACTCCGGCGCCCAGAAAATTCCAAAAGCCCACGGCCATCAAGAAGTAGAATGTCCACTTGTGCGGTAGCCCCACTTCCTTGCCGCAGATGTCGCAGCGACTCCTGCTGGCCTTGATGAAGTCCCAGGCATCCAGGGTCAATAGTGTGAGGGGAATCACTTCCATCGCCGAGAAGGTGGCTCCCAGGGCCATGGTGACAGCCGACTGCCCGGTCCAATACCAGTGATGACCGGTGCCGACAATGCCGCTGCCCAGGTAGAGGATACCGTCCAGGTAGACCACTCGCGCAGCCGTCACCTGGGAGATGATGCCAAGTTTAAAGAAGATCATGGCCACCATGACCGTGACGAACAACTCGAAAAAGCCCTCGACCCACAGATGGATGATCCAGAACCGCCAGGTATCCACCACGGAAAAATGGCTGCGGCTCGAGAAGAACAAAGCCGGCAAGTAGAACAACGGTATGGCAACCGCGGCATAAAGAAACAGGGAAGAAACTTCCCGGGTCTTGGGGTCCCGCCGGGCGGGCCCGACGGCCCGGAAAAGCAGCAGGAGCCAAAAGACCAGCCCGGCAGCCAGTAAAAATTGCCAGGCCCGGCCGAGGTCCAGATATTCCCAACCCTGGTGCCCAAACCAGAACCACAAGTTTCCGAGGGCATTTCTAATGCCTAGCAGCTCGCCCAGCAGGCTTCCTCCCACGACTACGAGCAGGGCGAAAAACAGCAAGTTCACGCCGCCGGCCTGGCCCTCGGGCTCTTTTCCTCCCAAGGCCGGCGCCAGAAACAGGCCGCCCGCGATGTAAGCCGTCGCGATCCAGAAGATCGCCAACTGCAAATGCCAGGTGCGAACGATGTTGCTCGGCAGCAGCCGGGCCAGGTCGATTCCGTAGAACCCGCCAGGATCGGCGCGGTAATGGGCTGTCGCCCCGCCGACGAGAACCTGGGCAAGAAACAGCAACGCCATCACGACGAAATACTTGATGGTCGCCCGCTGGCTCGGCGTAGTGACGCCCGGCAGCAACTGCGGGTGCACGTGGGAGACGCCTTTCCATCCCAGGTAATCAAACTTGCCGAAAATGAACAGGACAAGGCCCGTCCCGCCCAAAAGAGTGATCAAGCTCAGCGCGCTCCACAGGATTGCGGCGCTGGTCGGGGTATTCCCGGCGGCCGGATCGTAAGGAAAATTGTTCGTGTAGGAGTAAGGCCTGCCTGGGCGATTGGCTGCCGAGGCCCAGGCGGCCCAGGCAAAGAAGGCCGTCAGCCGCCGTAGATCCTGCGGGTCGCTGATGTACTTTGGCGGCAAGCCGGCGTTGGACCCCGGCTGCTTGAAATAGCTGGACCACTCGTCGACTTGTTGCTCAAACGCTCGGGCTTCCGGCTCGGTAAAGGTGAGCGTCCCGCGCTGGGGATCGTAGCGGTTGGTCTTCAGCAATTGCTGGACCTCGGCGCTGACCGCGCTTCGTTGTGTGGCGCTCATCTGGCCCAGCGCCTGACCGAATCGCTGCCGGGCGAGGTGCTCGGCCGTGACGTCAGCTACCGCGTGCAGGTATTTAGCGGAAAAGTCGGGACCCAGGTAGGCGCCGTGGCCCCATACGGTGCCGTTCTCCATGAGGCCGTACTTCAAGAAGACTTCCTGGCCATCGAGGATGTCTTCGCGGGTAAACAAGGCGCGGCCGGAGGGGTCAACCACAGCATGGGGAATGGGAGGCGCGTCAGAGTAAGTCTTCACTGCCAGCCAAATCAGGATGGTGAAGCCGACGACCAGGACAAGAACCGCCCCGTGCTTCCACCACGGCGAAAGACTTTCCGGCGACTGATCCAGAGTCTGCACGTACACCTCCGCTGTGGAGGTCTGCCAATCATTCTATCGCGCCCGCCAGAGCCGGTCTGCTTACGTCAACGGTCTCCTTTGTGGATCCCGCCTTCCTCGGAT
>JACQDG010000124.1:7397-9788 GCA_016201185.1 Acidobacteriota bacterium
CTCGCGCCCGGCTTTCACTTCATCCGGCGCGAAACCCTTCGCCGCCGTGACGCGCTCGAAACGCTCCCGGACGCCGCTTCGCAAGGCGCGCATCAGCAGTTCCAGCAGTGGCTCCGCCGAGCCCTTCTCGATCGCGCGGTCTGCGGCCGGAATGGCCGGCCCGAGGTCGCGCCCCGCCGGTTTCAAGCCCGTGTAGGGCGCTCCTTCGCCAGCGCGATGAATGCGCACCAGCGTCTCGAAGAAATAGCGGTCTGCGAGCTCCTTGCTTTCCGGGCTTAACTTCCGAACCGCAAGGGTCTTCTCAAACGCTTGTCTGATTTCCGCTTCGTCGGCCGCCGGAACCCAAATGAGAACTAAGTTGACATTTGCTGTCTTGAGCGCCTGCTGGGCGGCCTTTACAACGGGACCGTCCATCCCGTCACAGTGTGCGAAGGCGTTCTCTGCGCTCAGAAGCGCGAGCGCCATGCCAAGTGCCAAACCGGCGAACCCCCTGGGAATCTTGTAATTTCTCATCGCATTACTCACCTTGTCGAAGCCGACAGAAATGCCGGCCCCGCTCACTGGGAAAGAAGCCGCGCTTCGAGCTGGGATGCGCGGGGAAACAGGATGTTGTTTTCCAGGTGAATGTGGAGGTGGAGATCCGCCTCCATCTCTTGCAGCCGGTGGAAGAGCCCGCGGTAGGTGTTGCAGGCATCGAGTGGCAGGGTATAGTCGGTGGTAACCTGGCGCATTTCCCGCAACGCTGCGGCAGCGCTGTCATGCTCGTGCTCCATCACCCGGATCGGGTTGTTCACCGAGCCGCAGTGCGCGGCAGCCAGCGCACCCCTGGATTTCTCGGCCGTCTCCATTTGCTGGATCAGCGGGAACAGTATGGCTTCTTCCTTCATCATGTGAAGGTCCAGCTCATCTTTCAGGCCCAGGAGGGTCGTCCGCAGGGGGCGCAGCGAACCACCGTGGTTCGTGCCGTGGGCCTCGATGACCTTGCCGATCACCTGGGTGAGGGCGGGCAGCTCTTCCTTGAGATAGGTATGGTGCCTGGCGACGATGTGGTCTATCAGCTCGGAGAGCGGCGCCGAAGTCCAGTCGCGGTACTCTTCAGGAGCGGCAGCCTTCTCCACCTCGGCCAGCACCTGCTCGGCCGAAAGGCCCTTTTCCCGGCAGGCCTGCTCGAGCGGGTGGCCCCCGCCGCAGCAATAGTCGATCCCGTGCTTTTCAAAGATGCGGACCGCCGACGGGTTCTCGGCCGCGATCTCACCGACTGTCTTGTTGGCTGTCAGTATCATGAATTCCTCCAAGTTTCAGGCTACCTTGGGGAAAGCTGCCAGGATGTAACCAGAGTCACAGCCTGGCGGGGGCCAGCGCAGTAAGTTGGTGCCATGTGGAGCTTTGACGAGGCGCCGTTCCTGGTTATCTGGGAAGTCACGCAGGCCTGTGACCTGGCGTGCGCTCATTGCCGGGCCTGCGCCGTGCCGCAGCGCAACCCATTTGAGCTGACCACCGAGGAAGGTTATCGGCTGTTGGAAAGGGTGAAGAGCTTCGGCGATCCGCTGTTGGTTTTCACCGGCGGCGATCCGCTGAAGCGCCCCGACTTGCGGGCTCTGCTCGAAAAGAGCGTGGCGGTGGGGCTACGGACCACGGTGACGCCCAGCGCTACGCCCTTGCTGGACGCCGAGGCCATCGCCGGATTCAAACGCGCAGGCGTGACGCGCATGGCCGTCAGCCTGGACGGTCCCGATGCGGCAAGCCACGACGGCTTCCGGCGCGTGAGCGGCTCGTTTGAACGCACCTTGTTCGCCCTGGAAGAAGCCCGCCGCATCGGTCTCGACGCCCAAGTGAACACCACCGTCACCCGGCACAACCGGCTTCGGCTGCCGGAGATCGCGGAAATCGTCGAACACTCCGGCTCGCGGCTGTGGAGCGTCTTCTTCCTGGTGACAACCGGCAGGGCTTTGGTTCAGGACGATCTGACCGCTGAGGAATACGAGGAAGTGTTTGCCTTCCTCTACGAGCTTTCGAAGAGCGCCTCGTTCGACATCAAGACGACCGAGGCCCAGCACTATCGCCGCTACGTCACACAAAAGCGAAAGGCCGAAGGCAACGGCAACTCCGCTGCTAGAAATAAGCCTGGGCCGATCACCCGCCAGGCCGGTATTAACGACGGGAAAGGATTCGTCTTCATCTCCCACACCGGGGAAATTTACCCGAGCGGCTTCCTGCCGATCTCCGGGGGCAATGTCCGCCGGGACTCGTTGGTCGATGTTTATCGCCACTCATTGCTGTTCGTCGAGCTGCGCAACAGCGCCAACCTGAAAGGGAAGTGCGGGCGGTGCGAGTACCGGAACCTGTGCGGCGGGTCGCGCTCGCGGGCTTATGCCCTGAGCGGCGACTGGC
>JACQDG010000125.1 GCA_016201185.1 Acidobacteriota bacterium
CAGGAACTGTACGGCATGATGCTCACCGATCCGCTGGCCGACCTGCTTTCTTCGATCACGCTGGAGGGCCAGGACTATCCCGCCGCTTACCTCACCCTTTCCCGGCGGTTGGAGCAGGCGGTTTCAGAATCCCAGCACCCCTATTTCACCGCCGAGGTCAAGACCTACTTCCGCAAAATCTGCTTTAACATGAGGCTCTGGCTGGATGTCTGCCAGAGCCTGCTGTAGTTAGACAAGACACATTCTTTATGTCTCTAGAGAACTTCACTGCATCATTTCACTAGGTTCAAAACCGCATTGTTTCCGCACACGCGTTCTTGCTGCCGCCCTGCTCATCTGATAGACTGTCGCTGCCGTAGCGGCTGATCTGAACTCGCAGAGAAAGGGGAGAAAACAGAATGAAATTCATAGTGACGTGGAAGATTGCACCGACTCACATGCCTCCCGCCGTGTCGCGGTTTCTTGAGAAAGGGGGAGTGCCCCCGAAAGGCGTTAAGATGTTGGGGCGATGGCACGGAGCTGGATTGGGCTTCGCGCTGGCCGAATGCAAAGACGGGAAACCGCTTTATGAGTGGATGGCGGAGTGGTCGGACCAGCTCGACCTGGCGGTGCACCCGGTGGTGGAAGATCGCGAAGCGGCAGCCGTCCTAAGGCGAGTTTATAAGGGAAGATAGCGACCGGTCTCTAAGGCCGCCCGATCAGCGCTGTTTCTTGCGTTCGTTCTCCGCGATCCGCGCCTTTACCAGCTTTTTCACAAGAGCGGCCGACAGAGGCTTATCCACGGGGAAGCGGATGGTACCTTTGGATGTGTGGAAGTCCTTCAGTTCCTTCTTGAACGCCTCTATCACGGACGCACCAGGGAACAAACTGCAATGGTCCGAAAACGCAGCGAACCACAGCAGCGGTCCTTTGTACCTGAACGTCGGAATCCGATAGCTGATGGCCTCCGTGGCCTCCGGTGGCACAGCGGACCGAATCGCCGCGCGAACCCTGTTCAAGGTGCTGCGGGCGGGTTCGGGGACGCCTGCGAGGTATTCGTCCACGTTCTTCGGAGCGACGTTGCCTTTCGCGGCCGAACCGCGATCACCGGAAGTCGCTTTTTTCATACGGGTAATACCACAAGGCCGTTCCCTTCAAGTCGAACAACCCCTCACTCTACCACGCAGCCGTTTGACTTGAAAAACGCTGAAGGGTTGACGAAGTCTACCGGCTCGAACGCCTAGGCGACAAGCGGACGACCAATCTCCCAGTGATGCCCGAAGGGATCAACCACGCGCCCCAATCGCCAGCCGTGTGCCTCCCCTACAGGGAAGACCTCTGAGGCGCCAGCCGTCAGCGCCTGCGCGAAGACAGCGTCCGGATCCGCCACCGTCAAGATCATGCGAACAGAACCGCCAACGAGAGACTCGGGGCTCAAGTTGCCATGCTCTGGAGACTCGCCGCTCAGCCAAAACTCCGCGCCATCAACGGAAAGTTTTGCCACCACGCCTCCCCCTGGCTCTTCCAGGCGATAGACCTCAGTCGCTCCGAATGCTGATTTGTAGAAGTCGACAGCTTGCGCGCCATTCCGAACCGACAGCCAGGGTGCGATCGAGCACGGGAACGAATCGCCCGCCGCTGGATCTAAGACCATAGGCCCCTCCTGAGTGAAGCCTACCACACGCCATTGCTCATCCAACCAACCCGTGGTCGGGAAGAGCCGAACCTCCGGCGAGCGGCTCCGGATGCCCCGCCGGCGGAGCGCGCCTGCATCACGAGATTCTAGACGCCTCGCCTTGCTGCGCCCCGAGTCACAGCCGACCACAGGAAATTCTCCTTGCCCTTCCAGCCACTTACCGCTGTCCGGCCCGGCGCCCCGTGAACCTGCCGCTATCATGGAGCCATGGGCCCAAGCGCCTCAAAAGAAAGAGATAGCGCTTCCAAAAACATTTTTTGCCAAACAAAGCCAATTTTAATCTTTGGACCTCGCGGGAACCGCCACGGCAGCCCGGCTTTGCTACACTGTGGCCTGTTTAGGCCCCGGCGGACCGGGCGCCGCGAGGGCGGAGGAGGCAAATCATGAACAGCACCCTTTCCCGCAGAGTTTTTTTGGGTGCCACAGGCACAGCGGCGGTGCCCGGCGCCTTCTCGTCGACCACCGCTCTTTTGGCGGCCACGCCAGTCGTGGTGGCCACCTATCCGCTCTCGCCGCCGCGACCCGACACCAGCGGGCCGGTGAAGATCGTCGCTGGGCCGGGGGCGCCGCTCACTCCTGCCGAAGCGGAGCAGATTCGGTCCGCCGGGAAAAATGTGGAGCTTCACACCTGCCGGACCGAGGAAGAGTTCCGTGAGAAAGCCGCCGATGCGGAGGTGCTGCTTGGGTACGTAAGCCGCGAGGTGCTGGCCAGCGCCAAGAACGTGAAGTGGATCCAGGCCTGGGCCGCCGGCGTCGAGGATCTGCCGGAGGAGACCTTCGAGCACCCGGCCGTGCTGACCAACATGGCGCGGGTCTTCACTCCGGTGATCGCGGAGACAGCCTTGGCCATGCTGCTGGGGCTGACTCGCGGCCTGGTGACGACGTTTGTTCCCAATATGAGAGAGCATCGCTGGCGGGGAGGCAGCCGGACGCCCCTCACTGATCTCTACGGCAAGACGATGGGGATTGTGGGGATGGGGGGCATGGGAAGCGAGATCGCCCGCCGCGCCTATTACGGCTTCGGCATGAAGGTGCTGGCCACCGACGCCAAGCCGCTTCCCAAGCCGGAATTCGTGGCCGAGTTGCGAGAGCCGGAGTGGCTGATGGAGATGGTCCCGCAGGTGGATGTGCTGGTGAGCGCCGCGCCCCACACCAAAACCACCGACAAAATGTTCAACGCGGGGGTTTTCGAGCGAATGAAACCCACCGCCTATTTCATCAACACCTCGCGCGGGGGCCTGGTCGACCAGCCGGCGCTGGCCCGGGCGCTGGTGAAGGGCAGGATCCGGGGCGCGGGCCTGGATGTGACCACGCCCGAGCCGCTGCCTCCCGGCGACCCGCTGTGGGACGCGCCGAACCTGGTCATCACCGGTCACTCCTCCGGCGCCGCCCCCATCCGGCAGGTCCGGCTCATCGGCATGGCGGCGGAAAACGTCCGCCGCTATTCCCACGGCCTGCCGCTGATGAACGTGGTCGACAAGGTTCGGAGATATTAGGAGATGGTTGACCGGTCCGCCCGCAAGGAGTTCTCCATGCTGACTCGCAGACGATTTTTGGAGTTGTGCTCGGCGGCGGCCGCCGCGCCGGCGCTTCGAGCCGAGCCCCGTTTTCGCGTGGGCATCACCACCGACACTCGCCACGGCTGGGAGCACGACGTGCTGCTCTCCTTTCGCGAAGCGGCCGAAGTCGGCTTCCACGCTGTCGAAACCTTCTATCAACATGTGTTGCCGTGGTGGGATAAGCCGCAGGAGCTCCAGAAAATCCTGGACGGCCTCCACCTGCGCTTCGACACCGTCTCCAACGGCGGCTCGATGAAGACCCAGTTCGAGAATCCTGCCCTGGCCTCGCAGATTATCGACGAGCATTTGCGGCTCGTGCGCTGGATCAAGGGATTTGGTTGCGACCATCTGAAAATCAACACCGGCGGCCGCCGGCCCGGCGGGACCACGCGGGAAGACCTCGTCCAGATGGCCAAAACCATGAATGAGATTGGGAAGCGCACTGCGGACGAAGGGCTCAAGTTCGGCGTGCACGCCCACCTCTGGACCCAGCTTCAGGACCGCTCGGAGATCGACCGGCTGATGGAGCTGACCGATCCCCGGCATGTCTACTTCGTGCTGGACACGGGCCATATCACCATGGCCGGAATGGATCCGGTGGAACTGACCCGTGCCTATGTCAGCCGCATCATTGAGTTCCACCTGAAGGACACGCGCCCCGCGGATCGTGGCGGGCACAAGGGCCCGTTGCCCCGGCGCGAGGGCTACACCGACATTGGCAAGCGCATCTTTCTCGAGCTGGGCAATGGCGGCGTCGATTTCCCCGGTATTCTGGCGGTGTTGCGGAAAAACAAGTGGGACGGCTGGCTGACGGTGGAGCTCGATTCCACCGACACCACTCCCCAGCAGAGCGCCGCCCAGAGCAAGAAGTATCTGGAAGATGTGCTGCACCTCGAAGTTTAATTCAGGAGTCGCCATATGCCACGGAAAGCCTCGTGACTCCTTACACGCCGCCTCACAAGCCCCTCACTCGCCTGGCCGACGTCAAGGCCAAACACAAGGGGGAGGCCGAATGGTCCGAATGGGTAGTCAAGGACGAAACTCTCTGGAGCCAGTACATACAATCCGCCCCAGGCAGCAAGGTTTCCCCGCGCTTTCATCCCGACACGCGGGAGTGGTGGGTGATCCTGGAGGGCGAGATACGCTTTGACATTGAGGGCCAGGAGCCCTTTGTGGCGCGCCGGCGCTCGATGGTGCAAGTCCCGCCGCAGACGGTCTACTCTATGCAAACAGTCGGCACCCAGCCCGCCATCCGGTTTGAGACCAACATCCCCAACGCCACCACCATGTATTCCGAGCGCCCGTCCCTCCAGGCCCCGGGCATCGAGTTTCTGCCGGTTCGCCTGGGACGTCGGCCCTTCCCTTATGGGCACAACAACAAGCCGCACATAAACCTCGACGACCTGGCGGCGGCCGACCCGAATTACAGCGGCAGCCGCTTCATCCACGACGACCGGGCGGTGTCGAATATCATTTACGGCTACGGCAGCAAACTGCCGCCGGTCAACGACGCGGATCGCGGGCACTACCACCCCGAATCCTCCGAGTTCTGGGTGATTCTTCTGGGCACGATCCGATACTTGATCGAAGGCCAGGGGGTCATTCTTGCCAACGAAGGCGACGTTGTGTACGCTCCCCGATTCACCTTCCACAACCCCCGCTGGTGGGGAGAGGGTCCCAGTTGCCGCCTGGCGATGAACGGCTATCCGGACATTGCTCATCTTCGCTACGCGCCGCATTAGACCGCCTTTTTCCATTGCCAGCGGCCTTATAGGATCTGATTTGCACTGTGGCGAAGGGTGGTTAATACCACCCAGGAGGCAGCGCCCGCCGGTTGGAAGGTGGTGCAATACCCTGTAAGATTCAGTATCTACTTTTGTTTCAATACTTTGAGGGTCCCGGTCCGTTGCTGACAGCAGAGAAAAATCCATCCTTGTCGACCCTGCTCCCCTCCGCTATCCTGAGTTCTTCTCCCTCCGGCACTGTTGTTTGCGTTCGGTCACACGCTGGAGGTTTATCTGTGTTCAGGGACTGGAATTGGGTCGGGCCGTCTTCAAGCGTTCCAATTGCGAGTCATGGGGGAAAGCATGGCAGCTAGCCAACTGCAGGTGTCGTCCTATAGCAAGACTGCAAGCCGCCGGTTGCACGACAGGGTCGATCTCAGCCGCCATCAGATTGAAGCCTGGCTGGTGAAGGACGGGGCTGAGCACGCCTCCGGAAACGGCTACTGTGCCTGCCGACTGCTGAATCTAAGCTATTCTGGAATGTGCCTGCACGGCGAGGACTTATTCCAGGTCGGGCGCGAATATCGGTTTATCCTGGACTTGTTGTCCATGCTGGGCACGGAAGTGGAAGTGACGGCCCGGGTTGTTTGGAAAGAGCATATCGGCGCAGGGCTGTGCTACGCCGGAGCTGTTTTCGTCAAGAGCAGTGCACCCTGGTTGGGACCGGATGAGGAAGACGATCCTCGGCCGGCTGACGAGAAGGGATGAACACATCGTGGCGAAATAACCGGGCCTTGTGGGAGGCTGGCAGAGAGGCCTCGGGGTTTTCGCCCGACATAATGTTCACAGGCACTTACAGGCAAGAGATGTAAGTGAAGGGGCGGAGCTTTGCCTGAATTGCAAGCCGATCTGCGCCGAGAAAACACGCCGCTGTGGGTTCCCGATACTGTGGTGGAGACTCTGCCGCTCTGGTACGCGGTTTATACCCGCTCCAATTTCGAAAAAAGAGTCGCCGCGGATCTCGTTGCCAAGCGCATCGAAAACTACCTTCCCCTGGTCGAGGAACTGCATCACTGGAAGGACCGCAAGAAGGTTGTTGAAGTACCGGTTTTCCCCGGGTACGTCTTTGCCCGCTTCGTCGACAGCCAGAGAAACAGGCTGAGCGTTCTGCGCTCCATCGGAACGGTTCGAATCCTGGGACAGGAAGAAAGAATCGAGCCCGTGCCGGACGTTGAGATCGATTCCATCCGGCGGTTGCTCAAATCCAACTTGCCCTGTTTTGCACACCCGTTCCTTCGGCAGGGTGCCTGGGTGAAGGTGAAGCGGGGACCTTTGAAAGATCTGGAAGGGTTACTGGTAAGGGTCAAGAGCAAGACTCGGCTGGTCCTCTCGATTACGCTGTTATCGCAGTCAGTGGCCACCGAGATCGATATCCTGGACGTGGAGGTCCTGCGCCGCGCGGACCGCCCGCACGGCCCAGGCCGTAAGGTTCACGAGGAGCCGTGAGAGCGGCTCCGGGATGCATGCAGCGAGGAGGCAGCGTGAAAGCAAGATGGATGTTGTGGTTTCTGCCCGCCCTTCTAATGTACGGGCAGTTAGGCCAATCTCAGTCCCGGACGGAAGGCCGGAGATCGGTCATCACTACCCAGACAGAAACCGACCGCCCGGAATCGATCGTGCCTGATAAACCGAGGGACCTCTCGGACAAGCCTGCCGTATCGTCTTTCCCCTTTGAGACGGAAACGGGGGTTCTCGCCTTCTCCAACTACCGGCTGGGTTCGGAGGATTTGATCTACGTGCAGGTGATGGACTCGCCCGAATTCAGCCGCCAGGCCCGCGTCACCGCAGAAGGGCTGATCAAGCTGCCCCTGGTCAAGAAGCCGATCGTGGCCTCCGGCAAGACCACGGCGGAATTGGAGCAGGAGATCGCCCGCCTGCTCGTGGACGAGGGCCTCTTGCGGGAGCCCTTGGTGTCAGTGACCTTGCGTGAACCCAACAGCAAGCCAGTGAGCGTGGTGGGGGCGGTTCGGAATCCTTTGGTGTTTCAGGCGCTCCGGCCATTGCTGCTCACTGAGGCCATTGCTAAAGCGGGGGGGATTTCCGAAATCGCTGGCCCGGAGGCCATGGTGCTGGTTCCGGAAAGGGATGGCAAGCCTTCCAGCGTGGTCAAAGTATCCCTCAAGAATCTGCTGGAGTCACCTGACCCCAAAGACAACCTGCTGCTCCGGGGCGGAGAAGAAGTTCGGGTGCCCAACGCTGGCCGCATTTACATCCTGGGCGGGGTCAACAGGCCGGGCGCTGTGCTGGTCAATGTGGAAGAACAGGTAACCTTGCTGAGGGCTCTGGCGCTAGCCGGCGGAACCACCCCGACGGCTTCGCCGAAGGCTTTTCTCCTGCGGCCCAGCGCCAACGGCCCCGAAAAAAAGCAGATCGCCATCAATTTGAAGAAACTCATGAAGCGGCAGGAGCCGGATCTGCCATTGCAGACTAATGACGTCATCTTCATTCCCGACTCCAGATCGCCACCCTGGAAATCGAAAACCAGTCCCAGATGTTCGCCATCGGAGACGCCGGCATGCAGTTCGACAACCGGAACTTCGATTACGTCGTGACCACGCAGTTGGCGGTGATGGACTCGCCGGCGATTGCCGAGCAGGTGATCCGCGAATTGCGATTGGACCGGAACCCGAGTTTCAATACGGCGCTGAAAAAGAAGGGGCCGCGGGCAGCCGGTCTGGCCTCGCAGTTCGAGGTGGGAAGAACCGATTTGGCGCCGGAGCTGCCGGGCCTGACCGTGCGCCGGCGTCCTGATACCTATTTGTTAGAGGTGATTTATCGCAGCACCGATCCTTTACTGGCAACCGCCATTGCCAACAGCGCGTCGCAGGCGTTCGTCCAACAGGGCTTCATGACCCGCTATCAGAACGCCGCCGAGCTCTCCAAGTGGCTGAACAAGCAGTTGGAAGAGCTCAAGGCCAAGCTGGAGCGTTCGCAAAAAGCGATGCGGGACTACGAAAAAGAGAACAACGTCATCAACCCCGAGGACCG
>JACQDG010000126.1 GCA_016201185.1 Acidobacteriota bacterium
CCAGAAGAAGGCCGGAATGTCGGGATTCCCGGTTCCGCTGTAATAGAAGCCGAGGTAATTGAGCATAGTTAGCAAAGCCCCGACCACACCCGCCGGATACCCCCACAAGATTCTTGAGAAGTAATATGCCGCCACCACCACGCCGGCCCCCATCAGAACGCTCACCAATCGCCCAACGAGAGTAAGCCCCCGGAGCGCCTCTGCAGGGTGTTGGAGTCCAAAGGGGAACTCCGGGGTGGGCGACTTCAATTCTCCTGAAATCAGAAGGTAGACGACGTAGGGAGCCTGTGCACCGGCTACAACAAAGTAGTGCCACCATGGATAGTCATAGTTCCGATCCGGCTTCGAAACGACAAAGGTGTTGTGCATTTCCGCGAGCGCCCCAAGGGGCAGGATTTCATCGGTTTCGAACGTTTTCGTTCGATTGGCCGCCGTAGCATATGGCCCCCCCCATCCGATCATCGGCAGGTGCAGGGCGACAGCCGCCATGGCCAACGCCAGCACGGTGGCTCGCTCTTGCGTATGCATTTTACGGAGAAACGAAAGGGCCATCACCCGCGAGATCCAGGCGAGCTATCGCACGGCGATGGTCGCGTTGGTCGGGCTTTGCGCCCCGCCCACGGTCACGATCACCGGCACGTTCTGAAGCGGGACAAAGCCGGTGGGCACCACCAGGTTCACCTGCAGCACGCCGACGGCTCCCGGCGCCAGGCCTGCAAATTGTACTGCCGCCGGAACGCCGCCGATGGTAGCTGTCACTAGGCGAGGGGCTGGCGGGGGATCGCCGGTGGAGCTGCAAGCCTCCGCGGGGGTCGGGAAGGGGGGCGTGGAGGGCGCCGCCTGCCCGGTGGCAACCGGAGGACACACTGTTCCCCCTCCCGTCAGGAACAGTTGAATCACGCTGCCGATGGGGGCCGGATTAGACTGCGCGTTGTAGGTATTATCCTGATTTAAGGCGGCGGCCTGACCGGCGCCCGTCACGACGGTAAAGATGCCGGGCTTTGAGTCCAGCATTCGCACCTGCACCTTCTGGCCCTGGCGGCCCGAGTACTGCACCACCACATCAACTACTTGTTGACCGGCCAGCTCATAAGGAACCTGCGCGTTGATCTGGTCGTGGCGGACGAAGAAGAGCGGCGCCGGGATGCCGCCGATATAGACCAGTACATCGGACAGTAAGGTAGGCAGCCGCCCGTTCTGGTCCAAGTTGGCGGTTACTCCAGCCAGGGGCCCCAGGTCGCTACCGAGGACGGAGACGATCTCGCCCGCCACCACGCCGCCGCCGACAAAGGTGGCGGCATTCACTATGCCTTCCTCGAACACCGTCGGCAGCGGCTGCACCACGTCGAAGGTCACGTCCACGCTCTGGGGGAGGGTATTGGGAGCGCTGACGGTGATGCGACCACTGTAAGTTCCGGTAGGCAGATCGTCGGCGATGGCGAAGACGGTCAAGGTGGCCGGCACGGTGCTGGTTTGCGGGGTTACAAGCAGCCAGTTGCCGCCGGAAGTGGTGGTAATCGAAACGCTGAAATTCAGCCCGCTGGTCTCTCCCACGGCGATTGTCTGCGGGCCCACCTGCGAGCCCGGCTTCCCGGTGAACTTCAGGCTGCTCGGGGTGACCGTGAGCGTTCCGGGCAGCGCTCCTCCTCCACCGGGGCCGGCGACGAAGATCTTCAAGAGGGCGCTCATGGCCACGCCTTCCGTGTCGCCCTTGATGATGATGGCGCCGGTTTCGTAAGGCGCGGAGGCGGTGACCTCTACGGTCATGCGCAGGCCGGGCTTTCCGGCGATGAAATCTCCGCGACGGAAGGATCCGGGCTTGATGCGCAGTCCCGCTCCCACAAGCAGCAGGCTCGATTCCTGGATGGCTGGGTTGTCGAGTCCACGACCGGCGATGACCAAGTCAAGCGCGTCGGCGGGATGCGCAGCCTGCGGCCCGGCAAAGGCGTTACTCAAGTCCGATCCGCCCACAGTGGTGGTGGCCGCTATTTCGGTATTCATGGTCGGCGGGCCGGCCACCGCCAGCAGGGTGATGGGGATCGACTGGCCGGCCGTCAGCGCTACGGTCTCCGGGGCGCCTGAGCTGCCGAGAAACACCGTTTGGAACGCGGTCTGGCTGCCGGCAAAATAGGCGGGAAGATTGGCCAGCCCCACCGGGCCGTCGGCCGGCTCGGCGTAGACATAATATGTGCCCGGCGGCACGGCCGGAATAGTGAAGGCGCCGTCCCGCCCGGAAATGTTTCCAACGGCTACGCCGGTGTTGGGGTCCACCGCGACCACCAGGCCGCCAAAAATGGGGGCGCCGCCTGTCGACAGCAGCGAACCGGTGATCTGGCCCAACTGCGCGAGCACGCCTTGCCGCGGATAGAGGCTGGTGGCGAAGGCGATGTCGTCGGCGGTCAAGCGGGACTCGAGCGTCGAGTTCAACTTGGTCGCTTGAAACATGGTCGCTGCCAGCAGACCGGAGTGGCCCGCTCCGAGCGAGTGGCCCAGTTCGTGGGTGACCACCGTCTGCAGATCATATGTCCCGGGCCCGTTGTCGGTGGAGAAAACCTTGTCCGGGTTGAACAGAATGTCCGTGTCGCCGATCTGGGCGCTCTGGGTGAAGTAGACCACCGTGACGGCCAGGGCGTCGCCCACGATCTGCCGGTTCGCGGCGTTATCCACGAAGCTGATGATGTTTTGCCCGTCAAAGGCGGAGCTGAGTTGCGCCGTCGTGCCCGGGTTGCCGAAGGAAATGGTCGCGGTGGCGACAGTGTTCCAAGTGGCCAGGCCCGCCTGGATGGCGCTCAGCGGGTTGCTGCTGGACGTGATGGTCTTCTGCCCGCTGGAGTTCGCCAAGCCGGCGACGGTTTGGTCGTTGATCAGAAACGTGACTGCCGCGGAAGTGCGGTTCAAGAAGTTGCCGGTGGTGGGATGCCGGCTGTTCACGAAGGACGAAGCGGGGAAGGCCAGGGCTACGAGAACGGTTCCGATAAGCCAAAGCCGGAGTCGGAGCGTCATGTCAGCGGACCCCTTCCGACCTAGCAGCTACCAGGCCCCGGACTATTCCCAGAAACTTCTCCAGCCCCATGCCGTCGAGCTCTTCCCGTTGGATGCCGCGGGGTTCTGCTCCTTGCGGAGAGACAAGGCCCAGGCGGCCGGCGTTGTTGCGAACAGCGAGCGCCCCGGTGGTCCGGTCCGCAAACACGGTGAACTTGCCCTGGCCGAGGCCGCGGGTACGCAGCAAGCCTCCCGGAGTACGGTACAGAAAAACGACGACTTCTTCCCCGGCCTGGTAGTGCGGCACACCCTCCACCAGCACGCCTATGCCGTCGACCATCCCCCCCGGTTCGCTCACGACGATCCTCTGGGACGGGGCGCCCTTCAGTCCGGCCTGCAGTTCCAGCTCGGCGTGGGTCCAGATGATTTGCTTCTGGGCATCCCAGGCGGCCCAGGTCCTCACGCAGCGAGCCTGAACGATGAGATCGGAGCGGTCAGACAGGTCTTCTAAGCTCATCCGCGGCACCACCGTAGCTCCGCTGATGCTCAGAAAGAAGATTGGAAGCAGGAATCGGGAAAAGGACGCTCTCACGCTTTGCACTCCACCTCCAAAAAGGAAAGTCCAACCGCCATGCCCCTGCGTCAGAGCGGCCCAACGATTATACTCGATCACGGCTGATTTTCCAGATGGGAAGGCCGTACTAAGAGTATCATCCCGCCGTCCCTGGTACTCCCCACGAAACAGAACAGCGAAACGGCCCGTAAGGGCCTCGTAATCGGC